>SMVT01000053.1 GCA_004357365.1 Nitrospina sp. | reverse complement strand
GGCCTTTGATTTCCTCCAGCACAATATCGAGGCTCTTGCAGGCCTGTGCCGGGTTCCAGTTACCGTGCACCACACCGCTGATAAAAACTTTCTCATAAAGTTTTGACGCATACTCCCGGATGTCATTCAGAGTCACCGCCTTTAACGCGGCGATCAATTCCGGTTCATTGTATTGCTTGACCGTCCAGAGCTGCCGGTTGTAATAAGACGCCCGCGAATACGCCTGCCCCAGCTTGCGGTTCTCCACATTGCGGATAACGGATTCCTTGAGATTCTCGAATTTTTCTTCATCGATGAGAACCTGTTTCAGGTTTTTTGCCACCAGCCGGAGCAAATCCATGGTTCTCTTGGAATAGCCGCCGACCGACAGGGTCAGCCCTCGCTTCTCAATGCCCAGACTGTAGGACAAACCGGCCAGGGAAATGGGATAGGTGATTTCATTCAATCCTTCATGCAGGGCGACGTCATACAATTTGGATTGTGCCAGATGTTCCACCGTGTCATAAACCAGAGGTGTTTCAATCAGAAACCGGATGAACACTTTGGGTTGCTTGAAGCGGTCGTCAAATTTGAACCAGACTTTGGCGTTCTCGTCATCCCGCACGGTGACGGGTTTGTCGTCGATCAAAGCCAGATCGTAGGGAATGAAATCGTTTCGTTCCGAATAAGTCATCCCCTCGGCCGGAGGGGGATTGGCCAGCCGTTGGAACGATTCGCCGCCCACTTCCTCGAAAGCGTATTCCGTGCCGAAATATTTTTCCGCCAGATCGGTTTCCACCTTCTGGCTCTGCAGGCTGACCAGCATATTTCCGGGTTTCAGGCTTTCCAGAATCGCCCGGTAGGCATCGGGTTCGTATTTTTTGATCAGGTACGGCAGGGTTTCGATTTCTTCCAGCGGATACTTCTGCATCTGGGCCGCCCGGCCGGCCACAAAGCCCATGCCTTCCCGCGGGCTTTTCCAGTCGAAATCGATCTGCCGCATGGCCTGATTTTCCTTGAAGGTGTATTCCCTTATACCCGTTTTGCGCAACATCTCGATATAGGCGAATATCCGTTCCATCACGCGTTGATATTCCTGTTCACCTTTCTGGGTGAGGCTCACCGTAATTTCGAAGGAAGAAAGATTCGGGTGGCTGTATCCTCCTCCCGCGGACAGGCCCAACACGAGGCCTTCCTCTTTTAACTTGGACAGCAAAGACCCCTTGCCCTCATAACCGATGACGGAAGCCACCACCGTAGCCGGTTTGCTGTCCAAATGGTCGTGCAGTTTGATGGTGGGAAAGTCGAGGCTTAAGGTGCGCGTGTCTTTAATGGTCTTGATTTGGATAAACCGGTATTTGCCGTTCAGCGGCTTGCGGTAATCGGGACTCACGAATGGTTTGTCCACGGGAAGATCCGGAATATCGGTAAAATATTTCCGGGCCAGCTGTTCCTGATCCGACAGGGAAAGTTTGGAAAGAACCACCAACCCCATGTTGGAGGCCACGTAATATTTTTTATGAAACGCCAGGAGCATGGCGCGGTTGTCGCCCGCCAGGGTATCCTTGTTGCCGATCCCGAATTTTCTCAGAGGGTGCCCCTTCTCGGTGATTTGATTGACGAGATGATTGCTTCGCCAGCCGTCCTGCAAACGGTTTTTATCGAACTCGCTGTTGACCGCGTTGATTTCGCGCTCGGCATATTTTTTATCGAATAGCGGCACGCTGAAAAAACCGCTGAAACGGTCTATCGCGCCTTCAAATGCATCATGGCTGGACTGGAAAAAATAATTCGTGATATCCCCTCCGGTATAGGCGTTGCTCCGGCCGGAGTGGGTGTTGAGGTAATTCTTGAAGGAACTCACTTTGGGATATTTTTTCGTTCCCAGAAACAGCATGTGCTCCAGATAATGGGCCAGGCCCTGTTTTTCCCACGGGTCATACAAATGCCCGACGCCTACAGACAGCGCGGCGGCGCTCCGGTCGACATCGGGATCGTGTATCAGCAGAACCTTCATCCCGTTATCCATGATCAGGGTGCGGGAATCGCGCTGGGCGGCATCAGCCGACGTCCAGGAAAAAATCAACCAGCCCGCCACGGTCAGTTTCAGGATCAATCGAATCGAAAAAAATCTCACACAACACCTCGACAATCGGGAATGGAATTACTTTTTGAAAAGGGAAATCCTTTACCGGGACCTCGCTTTTATTATATAGTCCATCCCGGATATGGACATTAAATCTTTTTAATCAGGGAAGATCAACCCCACGCCATCAAACTGACGCCCAGGGCGGTCAGGCCGGCGGCGAGAATCCTCTGTTTTCCAAACGGTTCACCCAGCTTCCAGCATCCCCAGACGACCACTATCAGCACGCTGGTCTGGCGCACCGCCACCACTTGGCTCACCGGTTCGGATTGCAGGACCACGCAAATGAGGCCGTACGACCCGACCGTGGCCGCTCCGGCCACCAGTCCCCTCAGCCATTCGGCCCGCCAGACACTCACAATTTCCCGCCGGGGGTATTGCCAGAACAGATACAGGTTGCACAGGGAAAATCCGATCATGGCTTCGGCGAAGAAAAAAGTGAGTCCGTTGGCAAACTTTTCATCGGGACGGTACAGGACGAACAGCTCCATCCCGCGTTTGTCCACCAGACTGTACGCCACCACCAGCGCGAGCGTGATGAAGGCCCAACGCAAATCCTTGTGCTGGATGGCGTCCCACAGGTTTTTAAAACCCCGGATCAGCTGTCCGTCAAAATGGAGCATGTACATCGCCAGCAGGATCAGGGCGATGGCCAGAAAGGACGCCGGTCCCAATCGCTCTCCCAGCAAAAACCAGGAAAACGCGGGAACGAAGGCCGGGGCCGACCGCGCAATCGGGTACACATAAGAGATATCCTGAACGCTGTAGGCCCTGGACAGACTCAGAATATACAGCCCATGCAGGAAACCGGACAAAACAATCCACAGGCCGATCTGGGGCGGGAAAAATTGGTTTCCCTTCCATAGGTATAAGCCGAGTCCCAGAACCATGATCCATACCCCCTTCAACCCCGACAGCAGGCTGGAGTTGCGGCTGGTCTGGGTCAACACATTCCACACAGCGTGAAACAGGGAAGACAAAAGAATGAGGCCGATACTGAGGATGGACAACGGGACAACTCCCGAATCTCAAAGAATGCGTTACAGAAAATTCCTGAAATGCGTTGCAGGCGAAGGGCGGGGACCAGCCGGCCCGTGAAGACTATAATCATGGCGGGCGCCGTAAGTCAAACCGGGGAAACAGCCCTGCGGCGGGGAAAATCCGTCTCACCAAACGCATGCCAAAAGTGAAACCGAATAATGCTAAAATATCAGTCAGATTAGGGTGATTGATTTGTCAGCGGAATACGGCTTTCATTCCGAACTTCCATTCATTCCCAGAGTCCTTCATGATTCACAACCAGTTTGACCTCCTCAAAACCCGCCGTTTTCTTCCCCTGTTCATCACGCAGTTTCTGGGCGCGTTCAACGACAATGTGTACAAAAACGCCCTGGTGATCCTGATCACCTACGTCACCGCGGAGAAAGCCGGCCTCAATGCGCAAATTATGATCACCCTGGCCGCGGGGATATTCATCCTGCCCTTCTTTCTGTTTTCAGCCACCGCGGGTCAGCTGGCGGACAAATATGAAAAGGTATTTCTGATTCGGATCATCAAACTGGTGGAAATCCTCCTCATGATCGGGGCCACCATCGGTTTTATGATGGAAAGCGTCGCATTCCTGATGACCGTCCTGTTTCTGATGGGCACCCAATCCACGTTCTTCGGCCCGATCAAATACGGCATCCTTCCGGGAAAAATCGAACAGGACGAACTGATCGGTGGCAACGGACTGATAGAAGCGGGCACCTTCGTCTCCATCCTGATCGGGACCATTTTGGGGGGCCTGCTGGTTCTTACCGAGAACGGCCTTCTACTGATCTCCACCATGGTTATCCTGGTGGCCTTTCTGGGATGGGTGAGCAGTTTTTATATCCCCGAGGGAAAGCCCGCCTTGCCGGGACTCAAGGTGAATTACAATTTCATCCGGGAGACCTGGGCGATCGTGTCCCATTGCCGCCGGACCCCTGAAATTTTTCTGTCGATTCTCGGCATTTCCTGGTTCTGGCTGGTGGGCGCCACATTCCTCTCGCAATTTCCCACCTATGCCAAAGACATCATCGGCGGCAACGAACAATTGGTCACCCTGTTTTTGGCGATGTTCACGGTGGGCGTCGGCATCGGCTCTCTGTTGTGCAACCAGATGCTCAAGGGCGAAGTGGAAGCGACCTTTGTTCCTCTGGGGATCATCGGGGTATCCCTGTTCACGGTCGACCTCTATTTCGCCAGCCAACAGAGTTTCATCAACGTCGGTGGGGAACTGATCGGCGCGGGCGAGTTTCTCTCGCATTTATCCAGCTGGCGTATCCTGGGCGACATGCTCATGATCAGTGTCTGTAGCGGCATTTACATTGTTCCTTTGTACGCCATCATCCAGGCCCGAAGCGAACCCACCTACCGGTCCCGGACTATCGCCAGCAATAATGTCTTGAACGCGCTGTTCATGGTGATGTCCGCCGTCGGCACGGTCCTCATGCTGACTCTGGGGTTCGACGTCACCCAGGTTTTCCTGACCCTGGCGTTTATAAACACCGCCGTCGCGGTTTATGCCTGCCAGCTGCTTCCGGCGCCTCTGCTCAAATCTGTTCTTTACTGGGTCTTCAACTTTTTATACAAGGTCGAGATCCGGGGCATGGAAAACTACCGGGCCATTCAGAAGGAAAAGGTCATCATCGTCGCCAACCATTTATCGTTTCTGGACGCCGCCCTGATCGCCACGTACTTTCCCTCCAAACTGACGTTCGCCATCAACACCCAGGTGGCCAAACACTGGCTGGTCAAACCGTTCGTCAATTTAATGAAAACGTTTCCCCTCGACCCCACCAATCCCATGGCCACCAAATCGCTCATCGGAACCATTCAGGATAAAACCCATGTGGTGATATTCCCCGAGGGGCGGATCACCGTCACCGGCGCTCTGATGAAAGTGTACGAAGGGTCGGGAATGGTCGCCGACAAATCGAATGCCCACATTCTTCCGGTGCGGATTGAGGGCGCCCAATACACGCCCTTCTCCCGGCTGAAGGGAAAAGTCCGTACGCGCTGGTTTCCCCAGATCACCCTCACCATCCTGGAACCCCAGAAGATCGACATCCCCGATAATATCAAAGGCGCCGCCCGAAGGAAGATCGCCGGCACACAGCTGTATGACATGATGACCCTGATGATGTTCCAGGCCAGCAATTACCGCACGACCCTGTTCCAGTCCTTACTGGACGCCAAAGCCGCCCATGGCGCCAGCCACGTCATCGCAGAAGACGTGCAACGGGACCCAGTCACCTACGACCGCCTCCTCACCAAATGTTTCATCCTGGGAAAATCGGTTTCCCATATCACTCAACCCGGGGAATTCGTCGGAGTTCTGCTTCCCAACATGGTCAGCACCGTCATCGTGTTTTTCGCCCTGCAGGCCTACGGAAGAGTTCCCACCATGCTGAACTTTTCGATCGGAAAGCGCAATATCATTTCTGAGTGTGAGACCGCGCAGATTAAAACCATATTCACCTCGCGGCGGTTTGTGGATAACGCCAACCTCGAAGAAACCGTGCAGGCTATCCAGGAAACGGGTGTACGGGTCATTTACCTGGAGGAGTTCGCCAAAAAAATAACCTTGGCCGACAAAGTTACAGGCTTTTTTGGCGGGTTCTTCCCGCAGGCCTATTATTCCCGGGTCTGCCCCAACAAGAAACCCGACAGCCCGGTTGTGGTCCTGTTCACCTCCGGGTCGGAAGGAACGCCCAAGGGTGTGGTCCTGAGCCACGCCAACATTCTGGCCAACCGCTACCAGGCGGGGGCGCGCATCGACTTCGGGCCAAACGATATCGTGTTCAATGCGCTCCCGATTTTTCATTCGTTCGGATTGACCGGCGGTACCCTTTTGCCCATCCTTTGCGGGGCCAAAGTGTTCTTCTACCCTTCTCCCCTGCATTACCGGATCATTCCGGAACTCTCGTACGTTTCCAACGCGACCATCATGTTCGGAACCGACACCTTTCTTTCCGGCTATGCGCAATATGGACATCCCTACGATTTCTACAGCCTGCGCTATGTATTCGCCGGCGCTGAAAAACTCAAGGAAGATACCCGCCGTTTGTGGGCGGAAAAATTCGGGGTCCGCATTCTGGAAGGCTATGGAACTACCGAAACCGCGCCGATCCTGTCCCTCAACACCCCGATGCAGAACAAACCCGGAACGGTGGGACGTCTGTTGCCGGGTATCCAATTCAAACTGAAACCGGTTCCGGGGATAAAAGAAGGGGGGCGCCTGAGCGTGGCCGGTCCCAATGTCATGCTCGGTTATCTGCTAGCCTCCAATCCGGGCAAACTGGTCCCGCCCGAGGATGGCTGGTATGACACCGGCGATATCGTCGAGATCGACGATGAAGGATTCATCGTCATCAAAGGCCGGGCCAAACGGTTTGCCAAAGTGGCCGGGGAGATGATTTCTCTGACCGCCATGGAAGACTTTATTTCAAAATTATGGCCCAACCATCTGAATGCGATCGTGGCCGTTCCCGACGATAAAAAAGGCGAGCAGTTGATCCTGGTGACCGAAAATAGAGAGGCGCAGAGACAGGAAATCATCGAATATGTTCGCAACCAGGGGCTCTCCGAACTGGGCCTGCCCAAAACGATTATTCACGTGGACCAGGTTCCCTTGCTGGGCACCGGCAAAATCGATTACATCCAAACCCAGGAATTGGTAGACCGTAACAGCGGTTAAGCCGCGGGCTCCCCACAATCCTCAGAGAGCCGCTGGCGGTGTTGGAGATAACGCACCAGGGCATAAATCGCCCAGGCGGCGGTGATATGTTTCAGGGCGTGTCCTCCAAACCAGCCTCCCGTCCATTCCCAGATGTCCGCATCCAAAAACTCGAACCCCTTGGCCAAACCATACCAGCCGATCATTTCCACAATATAGCGGCCGCCGGTATATCGTGGAGGAAACAACCCGAGGATCACCAGGATCAATAACAGCGGCAGAAACTGGACCAACGCATAAGGCCGCAGGTCACCGTGACCGGATTGTTCCGTCACCTGCCAGTACACCACGCTGGCCACCCCTGCGATCAGCAACGGCACCAATAAAACCACACCAGCTCTGACGCCGATGCGTTCCACCAGAATCGTGGAAAAGATGCCCATGAATGCTAGGGTCATCGGCAGACGGTCCCACACCAGGGTCTCGTTGGAAGGCGCCCAGTGATAATACGCCGATCCCAAACCGATCAGAGTGGTTCCGGCGAAGGCCACCGCTAGAGGAAGCGCTTCCTGTTTTTCGCTCAGGCCAACAGGGTCATCTCGTAACTGGAACAAGCGCCACAAACCCAGCATCCCGACCGCCAGAAATGCCCCATTGGAAATCACATCCCAAAAATTGGGAATACCCGCGATCACCCGCCGGTCCGCAAAATTATGATACGCCGGGTCCTGCGGGATGGGTGGGACCCAGAAGACGACCGTAACAGCGATAACAACGATTCCGATGAGAAGCGCGATATTTTGTTTCCGGCTCATGGGTTGGAAGCTCGTTTGAATTGTCCGAATTCAAAAAAGTGCAGGGTTTGCATCCAGGCTTCCTTGTTGTAAATGATAAATGTATGGGTGGTGGGAATAATGATGTGGTCGGTCAGGCCGGGCACCCGGGTATTCTCCACGGAAACTTTGCCGTCATTCGGTCCCGGAATCATCGCGGAGGAAACCGGGTCCCAGGTACGGTTTCCGGCAACCACCCCCAATTCATAATCCACGGGCCCGAGGATTCTCGTAAATGCCTTGTCCCGCGTGCCCAGATCCTGTCCCGCCGGGCCGAAAATCCATCGATACAGAAAATTATTTTTCCAGAAATCGGTGACCTCGCTTCCCTGATTGGGTGAAGCAAGTTGCACCACCCGTCCCAGATTGGCGGGCCGGTGCTTATGAATGAGCCCCCGCGCCAGCAGACCGCCCAGGGAATACCCCACAAAATGGATGTTGCGAGACGGGTCCTGATTGAACGGAACCACCTTTTGGTGAATATGCTCCACCAATGCCTCCAGCGGAAGACGGGTCGAAGGATAACCGACATTGAGCATCGGGTACCCTTTATCTTTCAATAAAATTGGCCAGTCGGCGCATGGATCGCCAGGTACGGGCAATCCCGTGCAACACCACGACACAATCTTTTTTTGAACCGGTATCCGCCATTCGCCCACCTCGTGGAATTCTACGGATTATTAGTATACGATACCCGTTACCGGCCAAATCAGACTTAACCCGGGATCACTCACCGCCATGTTCGATAAAATCGCCTTTGTCCACTACGAAACCGAAAACCTCGACCGGGCTCTCGAGTTTTATAAGGATGTCCTGGGACTCACCCTTCGGGTGCAAAACGAGGAGTGGATCGAATTTGATGTGGGCGGTCAACGCCTAGCCCTGCGAAAAGTAGATACCCTGACTCGCCAACCGGAGACACTCCATCCAACGGGCGCCAGGGTCTGGCTGGAGGCACGGCCTATCGAACAGGCCATCGCCCATCTCCAAAAAAATAATGTTAAATTTATCAATAGCTTAGATATATCTCCTTACGGTAAAACCGCAACCTTTGCAGACCCGGACGGCAACTCCATCGGCCTGTACGAACCCCCGGAAAAAAATGCCTGAATCGTTTAACGTCCCGCCCATTTTATTGTAAGATGGTGCCATGGCGAACCCGTTGACGCATTTCAATGAAGAAGGCCGCGCCAAAATGGTTGACGTCTCGGACAAGTCCGTCACCGAGCGCATTGCCACCGCCGAGGGCACGGTGTACATGCAGCCGGAGACTCTGCGCCTGATCAAGGAAGGCCAGATCAAAAAGGGCGACGTGCTGGCCGTGGCCCAGGTGGCGGGCATCATGGGAGCCAAAAAGACCTCCGAGGTCATCCCGATGTGCCACCCGCTATCGCTCACCGGGGTGGACATCAGTTTCGAGGAAAACCTCGACCCCGATCCGAAAAACGGGTTGTGCTCTGTTAAAATCAAGACGACCGTCAAAGTCACCGGTAAAACCGGCGTCGAAATGGAAGCGCTCACGGCGGTGTCCATCGCGGCGCTGACCATTTACGATATGTGCAAGGCGGTGGACAAGAATATGTTTTTCAACCAGATTGGTTTGTTATATAAAGCCGGAGGCAAGTCCGGCACCTTTTCGCGAGAGAAAATCGCCGAGGCTTGAGGATGAGGGTTACCGTGAAATATTTCGCCAGCCTCAAGCAGATGGCCGGTAAAGAAGAAGATCATTTCAACGTCGACGAGGGCACCACCCTCGAGCAATTGAGCGTACTGATCGGGCAATCTGTTTCTCAACTCGGTGACATGGTCCGCGAAAAGAAAGTCCTGATCTCCCTCAACTACGATGTGGTTCCTCTGGACACGGTGGTAAAGGACGGTGACGAAATCGCCCTGCTTCCGCCCTTCTCCGGCGGGATTTGATAAGGAATCAACTATGAGTACCGCACTGGAATCCAAAATCAGAATTCAACGTGAAGATTTTTCCGTGACCGATGAAATCGAGGCCATAAAAAAATCCTCGCGCAATATCGGCGGCATCACCTGCTTTCTGGGCACCGGCCGGGAATTGAACAAGGGTAAAAACATCGTCGAACTCAATTTCGACCATTACCCGCAAATGGCGGAGAAAAAACTCGCGGAAATCCGCGAAAAATCCATCAAGGACTTCGGACTCATCGACATGAGCATCATCCACCGCGTCGGCAACATCGACATCGGCGAGAACATCGTGTTGATCATCGCCTGCGGGGAACACCGCCAGGAAACATTCAAAGCCTGCGAATGGGCGATCGCAGAGCTCAAACGCACCACGCCCATCTGGAAACGGGAAACCACGTCCACCGGTGAAGTCTGGGTCCAGGCGACGCCCTGACGTTTCGCCCACCGGCTCTTCCCTTTTCACTCACGATTGACCCCGCATGGTCGATTCCATCACGTTGACAGTCAATTCCCGTCTGGCTCGGTGGCTGCTGTTCGACCACAGCCGCCAGCAGGCCCGGACCGGAGGCAAGGTCTGGGAAAAACCTCCCATTTTTTCGATCGACGACTGGTTGCGGCAGGCCTGGCTCCAGTCCTGGCCCGACCAATACGTTCTGACAGAACTGCAATCCAAGCACCTCTGGCAAAAGATCATCCGGGAGGATTCGGCAACGCCTGACCTGAATTTACTGCACGTTCAGGGCGCCGCTTGGCAGGCCTTCAAAGCCTATCAATGGATCCGGCAGTACCGCCTGCCGGAAGACCCCGCAGGATTCAATCACTACACCGAGGAGACGAAAACCTTCCGGCGGTGGATGACGCGTTACCAGCAACAACTCCAGGAATGGCAGGCACTCGACCCGTCGGAACTTCTGGACGGCGTCTTACAACGCATGGAGCAGGGACACATTCCCCTGCCGGGAGAAATTATTTTTCACGGGTTCGATGAAATCACGCCACAACACAACGACTGGTTAAAATTTCTAAAGGGGCGAAGTGTTCCGATTCATTTCAAACCCTTCGAACCCGCGCCGGTCGCATCGGAAAGCCTCCGGGAACTGATTTCCCAAAAACACGCCACCGTCCAGAAATACGAAGATTCCCGAGAGGAAGTGATCCAATGCGCGCGGTGGATCCGTTCGACCTATCAAGAAGGACAAACCATCGGGATCGTCGTCCCGGAAATGGGGGTTTACCGGGGCCTCCTGGAACGGGAATTCAAAGCCGAACTCGCACCGGCAAGCGTGTATCCTTGGGAAGACCAACGTGTTCCCTTCAATATTTCCATGGGAACTCCCTTGCCCCACGAACCGATGGTGCACCTCGCGCTTCTATTGTTGGCGCAAAAGAATAATAGAATACCGCTACTCACCTTTTCGACTTTGATCACTTCACCCTTCTTAAATAACCCACCGGATGAAACGCAATTCCGCAGGGACCTGGAATGGAATTTGCGGGGCGGCACCACCACCCACGTTTTTCTTTCTACCGTACTGAAACCCAATCAAAGAGAGCAGTACCCCGCCCTTGACGCGGTTTTGAATCGGTTAATGGATTGGGTGGATGACACATCGTTTCGCCTGCCCAGCGAATGGGCCCGGGGAATCTCAATATTTTTAAAGGCCGTCGGCTGGCCTACCGGCCATGGAACCCAGTCCAGCCATCAGTTTCAAGCGCTCGAATCCTGGAATAAATGCCTCGACAGTTTATCGAGCCTGGACCGGGTCCTCCAAAAGATCAACCGGCACCAGGCGGTTTCCCATCTGACCCATATCGCCGGGGAAACCCTGTTCCAACCGCAGACGCATGAAGAACCGATCCAGGTCGTCGGCCTTCTGGAATCCGCCGGTATGAAATTCGATCACCTGTGGATCATGGGATGCCACGCCGAAGCCCTGCCGCCCATTCCCGATCCCAACCCGTTCCTACCCTTCCTCAGCCACCAGCAACCGTACCACTTGCCGCACTCGACGGCGGAGCGGGAGTTGAGCTTCACTGAACAGTCCCTGTTCCGCCTGGCCCACGCCTGCAATCATCTGGTGTTCAGTTATCCGGCCTGGCAGGGCGAATCGGAAAGGGTTCCCAGTCCCCTGCTGGCCCTCTGGCTTTTGAAAAAGAATACCATCCAGAGTTCCACATCTCACCAAGTGCAAGACCATCCGGACTTTGCGGTCCAACTGGAACGCGTCGAAGATTATTTCCCGATCCCGGTTTCTGCGGAGGAAAAGAATTTCATCAGGGGAGGCTACAGCCTTATCAAGAACCAGGCCGAGTGCCCGTTCCGGGCTTTTGCGGTGCATCGCCTGGCGTCGCAACAAAAAGAATTCGCGGAACTGGATATGGATGCTTCTTTCCAGGGCAAGCTGATTCATAAAATCATGGAGCTCTTCTGGACACAGGTCCGAACCAGCGAGCGCCTGCACGATCTGGAGAAATTGAAAAAACTCACTGAACTGATAGGCGGCTGTGTGGAACAGGGCATGCGGTTTTTCAAATTGGATACTAAAAGGCAAAAGGTTTTTTTTGAACTTGAACGCGAACGCTTGACCACACTGATTCACCAATGGATGGAATACGAACGTGAACGAAGCCACTTTGAGGTTCTGGATACGGAAAGCGAGAAAATAATCCATTTGGATGGCCTTCCTTTAAAACTCAAGGTCGACCGGATCGATCAAACTCGGGATGGGAAAACCATTTTAATCGATTACAAAACCGGCCACGCCCAGAATCTAAAAAAATGGTTTGGAGAACGAATCGAAGATCCGCAACTCCCTCTGTATTCCCTGGAAGTCAAGGCGGATGCTGTCGCCTTCGCCAATATCCGCAAGGGCGATTCCCGCTACCGCGGTTTGTCCCGCGAAGATAATATCATGCCGAAAGTGGATTCCAACCTCTCCAAAGAAAATTCGGACCTGGAACACTGGGATGACCTGCTGGCTTTCTGGAAACGGGGATTGAACGGTCTGGCCGGCGAATTTCTGCGGGGCCACCTCAAGGTCGCACCCCTGGATGTGAAGGACACCTGCAAATATTGCGATCAGGTTACGTTTTGCCGGAAAACCGAGTTGTTGACTTCCACCCACGGAGAAGAGGCATGAACGCTTCGGTGACAGACCAACAAGCCCGCCAGGAGGCGCTCGACATTACCGCCTCCTACATCGTGCAGGCGCCCGCCGGGTCCGGCAAAACCGAGTTGTTGATCCAGCGCACCCTGAAACTGCTGGCGCATGTGCAACGCCCGGAACAGATTCTGGCGATGACCTTCACCCGCAAGGCAGCGGGTGAAATGAAAAAGCGTGTGCTTGAGGCTTTGAAGCGCGCCCGCGACGGCACTCCGCCGGATGAGCCGCATGAAAAAGTCACCTGGCACTTAGCACGGCAGGCCCTGGCGCAGGACGAACGACAGGGCTGGCGCATCCGGGACAATCCCCAGCGACTGAAAATTCAAACCATCGACTCCTTTTGCGCCGCGTTGACCAAGCAAACGCCCCTGCTGTCCGGTATGGGCTCCCTGCTGGAAATCGAGGAAAACCCAAGAAACCTCTACCGCGAAACGGCGCATCAGGTGCTGGCCCTGGTGGAGAAAGATTCCGATGCCGGACGGGCGGCGCGGTCGATACTCAAACGGCTCGACAATTCCAAATTGCGGTTTCTGGACCGCATCGTGCAACTGCTCAACAAGCGCGACCAGTGGATGATTTCGTTTTTCGAGAATGCCGAGGAATACCGCTCGCGGGAAGATCAGGAACGTATCCTTTCGGAACTGGTCGAATCTATTCTCAAAGAGTGTCACGATGCTCTTCCCCAATCCCTGAAAGAAGCTCTGATCCCTCTGGCCCGCTACAGCGGCGAAAACACAGCGGCGGATAATCCCGACCATGAGCTGGCCTGTTTGGAGAAACTTGACGGATTTCCCAGTCCGACTGCGAATCAATTGAAATCCTGGAAAGCCCTTGCTGTGATGTTGTTGACGAGGGAAGGAGAACCCAGAAAAAAACCTAACAGGAGTATCGGTTTTCCTGCAGATGAAAACGATAAAGCCAGGGATATGAAGGATCGAATGCAGGAAATTCTCGAACAACTTCCGGAACAGCAAACCTTGCTGGAATTATTGAAAGAGGTCCAACAATTGCCCAATCCACGATTGAGTGACGAGGAATGGGAATTTCTCGAAAACATGCTCGAAATCCTGCCGGAAATCGATAAAACTCTTCGCCGGGTATTCATTGAACGGGGGAAAATCGACTTCGCGGAAATCGCCCTGTCCTCCAAAAAAGCGCTGGGCCAAGAGATGGCACCCAGCGATCTCCTGTTAAAACTCGATCAGAAACTGCACCACATTCTGGTCGACGAATTCCAGGACACTTCGTTCAAGCAGATCGCTCTGCTCCAGCTTCTCACCGAGGGCTGGCAGCCGGACCAGGGCAACACGCTGTTTCTGGTGGGCGATCCCATGCAATCGATTTACCGGTTTCGGGATGCGGAAGTCGGCCTGTTCGTCCGGGCCAAGAACAACGGCCTCGGCCCTATTCCGTTAAAAAAGCTCCAGCTGTTGGCCAACTTCCGGTCGCAGAAACGTATCGTCGACTGGGTGAACCGGTGCTTTGCGAAAATTTTACCGGCGATGGACGATCCGGACCGCGGTGCCATCGCCTACACCGAATGCTCCGCCGTTCAGGCCCAAGGTCTGGAGCCCGGCGTGACGCTCAATCCCATCAGCGATTCCAAAACGGATGAAGAAGCCCGGCGGGTGGTGGAGCTGATCCAAAAGATCCGCAAATCTCATCCGAAAGACACTATCGCCCTGCTGGTGCGGGCACGGACGCACCTTCTCCAGATCGTTCCGCATCTGCAGGAGGCCGGTATCCAGTTTCGCGCGGAGGAAATCGATCCGCTCACCTCACGCCCGGCGATCCTCGATCTGTTGGCCCTCATGCGGGCGTTGATCTCGCCCATGGACCGCGTGTCGTGGCTCTCCATCCTGCGCGCGCCGTGGTGCGGTTTGTCTTTGCAGGATTTGCATCATTTGTGCCGGCTGGATAATCATTTGCCGCTCTGGAACCTGTTGCATCAGGCGGAGCGTTTCGATCGATTGAGCGGGGAGGGTCAACAACGCGCCGCAAGGTTCATCCATATAATGAAACCGGTACTGGATGCGTTTCCGGCGGCTAATTTCCGTCAACTTCTGGAAGGATGCTGGATACGTCTCGGTGGCCCTGCCTGCGTCGACAGCTACACGCGCAAAGATATCCAGGTCTTCTTCGATAAAGTGAGCGAAGTGCTGGACAGCGGCGAGTTCGACAGCCTGCACAATTTCGAAGGCATCCTGGAAAACCTGTTCGCCAACCCCTCGACCGGGGAGGGCCACTCGGTACAGATCATGACCATTCATAAAGCCAAGGGACTCGAGTTCGATTTCGTCCTGCTCCCCGGCCTCGGCAAAAGATCGAAGGCCGATGACAAACCGCTCATCAACTGGATCACCCACGGCGACAACCTGCTGTTCGCGCCTATTCCACCGGCCGGAGAAAAGGATTCCGAAGTTTATAAATTTTTAAAACGGCTTGATAAAGACCGGACCCTGTACGAAACCCGGCGGATTTTGTATGTCGCCGCCACCCGCACCAAAAAGCAACTTCACCTGTTCGGCCACACTCAAATGACCAAAGACGGAATCACGCCGCAGGCCACTTCGATGCTGAGCCATCTCTGGGGGTTTATCGCGGACGACTGGCAGCAAGCGTTGGCGAACACAGAAGCTCAACCGGAAGGAAATCCGGTGCCCGAGGTGGAAGCACAATATCTGAAACGCCTGCCGCTGGATTTTGAAACACCCAAAGCCCCGGCGGATATTGAAACGGAGGCGGCCCTGGATATCAGCCTGGAAGAAGAAGTGCCCTACGACTGGGCGGGCAACGAAGCGCGGTGCCTGGGTAACGTTCTGCATCGTTCTTTTGAAACCATCGTCAGAGAGGGGCTCGACCAATGGAACGCGCGCCGGGCGGATGAAATGAAACCTGCGTTAAAGGCGGCTCTATTGGCCGAGGGCATGTCTCCTCTCAATTTGGAGGATACCGCCCAAAAGGGATTACGTGCCCTTAAAAATATTCTGGGGGATGAAAACGGAAGGAAAATTTTAAAACGTTATGAGAATGAAAAGGCGGAATATGCGCTCACCTTTATGGAAGGCCGAAATTTCCGAAACAAGATCGTCGACCGGACCTTTGTGGATGGTGAAGGTGTCCGCTGGATCGTCGATTACAAAACCGGGGAACATGAAGGGAGCAACTTAAAAAAGTTCTTTGATGATGAAATGGACCGGCACAGAGATCAGTTAGAATCCTACGAAAAGCTGTTCCGCCTGCAGGGCGAAACCCGCCCCATCAAAAAAGCCCTGTACTACCCCCTGCACCAGCGCCTGGTGGAAATTACTGAGAAGCAGGTTTAGATCAGGCGATGCCCTGATCGCCGAGCCAGCGTTCGGCTTCGAGGGCGGCGGCGCAACCGGCACCGGCGGCGGTGACAGCCTGCCGGTATTTGTGGTCATGCACGTCGCCGGCGGCGAACACGCCTTCGACGTTGGTTTCCTGGGTGCCCGGCTTGATAATGAGGTAACCGGTTTTATCCATATCCAGCTGGCCTTTGAAGGGTTGCGTATTCGGCGTGTGGCCGATGGCGTAGAAGATGCCAGCGACTTCGACTTCTTTCACTTCATCGGTCTTCACGTTTTTGATCCGTGCACCGGTGACAAACTGATCGCCCACCGCATCTTCCAGCACCGTATCCCAGACGATGGATATTTTGTCATTGTCAAAGGCGCGTTGTTGCATGATTTTCGAGGCGCGGAGTTCATCTCTGCGGTGCACCAGGTAAACGATGGTTCCGAATTTGGTGAGATAGGTTGACTCTTCCACGGCGGTATCGCCGCCGCCGATCACCATCAACGGCTGGTTCCTGAAAAAAGGCAGGGCGCCGTCGCACACGGCACAGGCGGACATGCCCTGGTTCCATAATTATTCTTCACTGGGAACGTGCATCCGTTTGGCGGTCGCTCCCGTTGATATGATGACAGAATGCGCCTTAACTTCGGTTTTGTCGCCCTTGATGGTAAACGGGCGTTTGCTGAAATCCACTTCATGCACGTCTTCCCCGACCATTTCGGTACCGAAGCGCGCGGCCTGTTTACGGAACAACTGCATCAGTTCCGGCCCCGTGATGCCTTCGGGAAAGCCGGGATAATTTTCAACATCGGTGGTGGTCACCAACTGCCCGCCTGCGGAGCCGCCGACGACATAGCCTTCGTACATGAACGGTTGCAGATTGGCCCGCGCCGCATACAACGCGGCGGTGTGTCCTGCCGGACCCGAACCGATAATCACCAGCCTTTTCACATCGTCTGTCATCGATCTCATCCTAACTTTAAAAAAGGTTGCAGATATTTGACTGAATTACGCCCTAAGATGCACAAGACCCCGCTTAAGATTCATTTTACGGTAGCATTCAAGAGAGAATGTGCTCACTCAATTTTTCATGGATGGTTTTGCGGATCAAATCGTGATCGGCCGGAAGCTCCACCGGCTGGAAGGGGAATGCCGCCTTAACCTCTGCCAGCTCTCCGGCATGATACTTCAGCAGAAAGTCCGTAAACTTGAGACCGTTGGCGGTCGAAATAACGATGGTACGGTCCTTCGGCTTGATCACCCCTCGCGCGGCCAGTTTTTCCATCACCGCCAAGGCCACCCCGGTATGGGGACAACACAGTAAACCCGTGCGGTTGGCGCGGCCGACGGCATTGGCCAGTTCGTTTTCCGTCGCCTGCTCGACAATCCCGTCGAATTCCTTAAGGATGCGAATGGCTTTGTTGACACTGACCGGATCGCCG
>SMVT01000052.1 GCA_004357365.1 Nitrospina sp. | reverse complement strand
CTCTGCATGTCCTCGATATCTTTTCTCACCGCCAGGGCGCGGGCGATTTGAACCAGCCGGGAGGCCAGCGGCGTCCGGGTGGCCATCCGCCGCGCCATCATTCGGGTGGAGGAAAGTTCCCGGTTGAGGGCGATCAGACCGTCGTAATATTCCACCGGAGAATAGTTTTTCATCCTCACCGTCAGGTAGGAAAACTTGAAATAAAAAGGCAGGGGCATGCTTTTCAAAATCCGCCCCTCAGAATCATAGGAGTCATAAAGGGGCGTTCCGCCGATGGGAATAGGCATGTTGACGGTGGGCCAGACTTCGGGCAGGCTCCGGATGAACTCGCGGGTCAGTTCCACCGGTGCCTCTCCCTGGTCGGCATCGGTTCCGAAGATAAAGTTGGCCTGCATGCCGGGAATGTATTCGCCCATTATTTTAAAATGCTCGATCACCTGTTGCAGTTTGTCGCGCCCGGTTTTTTTTCCAACCCCGGCCTTGTTCGAGTACGCCGCCCAGGACTCCACGCCGGGAGCCACATAAACGCAATTCGTATCCCTCAGCCGGTTCAGCCGTGATTCCTTCAAAACCGAAAGCGAACTTTCGATCATATACGGATTCCGGCGGCTTTCAGGGATTTGCTCAAACACGCTCAGGGTGTCGTCGAAATTGACGCCAAAGTTGGGGTCGGCAAACCATACAAACACTTTCGGATAATTTTTTGACAGGAAGGTCAGGTCCTCCTTCAAAGCATCACCGGACAGGGGAACGTAGGAGTTATCCCAATCCAAACAGAAGTTGCAGGTGTACGGGCACCCGACACTGGACAATAGATGAATGATGCTCATCCGCGTGGGTTTTCCGCGTGAAAAGGAAGCGCGAATGATGTCCGGCATCCTCTCCTCCACGGAGGGAATTTCCGTCAACGGCTTGCCGCTGCTAATGACCGCCGGTGGATCGAACCGGCCTTTCAAAATGTCTTCCACCAGGGTGCGGTCGCATTCTTTGACGACCAGATCAAAATAGCGCAGGCAATCCTCGGGAAACGATTTAGCGTGCGGACCCCCGATAACGGTCAAAGTTTTTTCGCGGCGATACAGCTTGGCCAGCGCATAGGCCAGACCGCAGTACGGCGTATACGTTCCAATGAACACCACGTCCAAATCATCCGGGAGCAGGCTTTTCGGATCGGCGGCCTGACCGTAATAGGTGGCGTAATGCACCTGATGACCGGCCCGCCGGCACCACACCGCGATCGCCTGCGGGGTGATGCTGACAAATTGCTTGGAGAACTGGGCATGGTATAGCCGGTAAGACCAGCTTTCTGCCGGTTTTTCCTGAAGTAGTTCCATCACTCCAACTTTCATGGTGGTCCTCCCTAAAAAAGTTTAAAACTCCAACCCTTGGAACGAAACTCAGGCATACCAATCCTTTCGCGTCGCGGGTAACGGGGTGCGGCCGCGGTCGGCTTTGGTCAGGAGCGTCTGAAACAGGTTGAGCCGCCCCAGACAGAAATTATGGGCGGACCCGGCCATATACAATTTGAAAATCCGCCAGGTGACTTCTCCGGCGATTTTCCGGATGGCCTCCCGCTGCCGGTCCAGGTTTTCCACCCACAGCCGCAGAGTCTGCGCATAATGCTCGCGCAGGTTTTCCACATCCCGCACCTCGAAGCCGGTTGCCTCCGCCAGATCGATCACCGTTTTGAGAGGCACCAGATCGGCGTCGGGAAACACGTAGCGGTTGATGAACGACGTCGGATTCGGCTGCAACTCATAATTGCAGGCGGTGGAAATGGCGTGATTGAGAAACAGGCCTCCTGGTTTCAACAAACGCCAGGCGGTTTGAAAAAAGACGTCCAAAAAAGAAAAGGAATGCTCCATCGTTCCCACCGAGGTGATCTTGTCGAACCGGCGGGTTCCGGTGAGGTCCCGGAAATCGGCTCGTTCCACCCGGCATTGGGAAGTCAGACCCCATTCCTGAATTTTTGCGCGGGCGTATTCGTCCTGCGCCCGGCTGAGGGTGATGCCGAGAGCGTGGACCCCGTAATGCTTCGCGGCGTGGAGAATCAATCCGCCCCAGCCGCACCCGATATCCAGAAGCGTTTCTCCCGGCTTCAACATCAACTTGCGGCAGATGTAATCCAGCTTGTGCCTCTGGGCGTCGTTGATGTCCTCCTCCCACGAGTGAAAATAGCCGCAGGTGTACTGCAGGGAATCGTCCAGCACCTTTTCCCAGAAGGGAACCGGCAGATCATAATGAAAGCTGATCGCCTTGCGGACGCGCTCCCGCTCGCCGGGCTCTCCGTGAGACGGGACCGCGGCATGGCCTTGGTAAGCCTTGTCGGTGGCCGGCAGGGACAACAGCCATTTGGCGAAATGAACCTTCTCCCGCCAGGTGACGTGCAGGCCGGCAAAATCGTCCTGAAGCTTGAGCGCCACTTCCAGGTCGCCTTCGATATCGAAATCCTTGAACACGTACGCCTCCGCCAGCCCCAGCTCCGTCGGGTTCCACAACAGTTTGCGGAGCGCGCCCGGATGATTGATCACCAGAGTGAACCGACGGGTCTGCCCCATCTCCTGCGGCAGAGTGCTGCCGTCCCAGAGGCGAATGGCAAAATCACGCGATGAATAGTTGGCAAAAATCCTCTTAAGAAAAGTCAACGATTGTTGTGCTTTTTTGTCTTCGTCACACAGTGCCATCGTTATCATAAGTCCCCCTCGCCAAACATGCTGTTGAGTCGGGGATCAAAGAAGATTGCGTTCAGCTGATCCTCAACGTTAAAATGCGTCGTTTTCCACGTTTCATATTTTTTCCCGAGGGCGTTAACAGGCGCCCTATAAACACAAAAGACTTTTGGTCCTTTTCCGTATGCCGTGTTGGCGTTTCCACCCGATGCGGTACCACGAATCCGATGGCCGACAACAGCGGCGGCGGGTCCTTCTCCTTCAACCGGGAACCGTCCGGCTGGTAATCATTCAACAGGGCTTCCGTCAATCGGCCCCCGTCATCCGTCACTAGGGTCGGTTTGAAATAATCGCGATAACGGGAATGCACCGGAAACAGGGGCCGGTAGACCGGGTCCAAGGGCTCCGTGGTGCTGATATACGTTCTGCCGGCGGGCATCCGGGGAAACCGGCCGGGCGAATTGATCCAGTGCGGCGCGCACAGATTGAAAACGTTGACCAGCGTCTGAAGCCTTTGAAACACACTGAGGTTGCCGCGATGCGTCTTCCACACCTCCCACGCTTTCCGCACCACTTTCCGCCGGTACCGCCTGAACGACAGCAGGTCGCGGACCAGCGAGGCCACCGCCTCCGGAGGGTCCACCGGTTTCATGGTTTGGGTGAATCCGTCGAGATCGCGCAGTTTCAGCCGGGGCAGAAGGCGGTTTTCGCGGACACACTCCTCGAAGTACGGGGTCCCGAGAAAAGGAATGGTCAGCGAAATAAAACTGGGCAGGGTGATCCCCGGAGCGGATAAAAACAAATCGATTTCGCTTCGCAATTCGCGGACGCTGCGGCGGGAAGGATCGAACATCAGCCCGTAATGAAAAACGATGCCCGACTGCAGGCATCGATGAATGGCAGCCATCTGGGGGAGCAGCAGGTTCTGGCGCTTCTGGTAACTTTCCAGTTCCGCGCGGTCGAACGACTCCACCCCGCTGAACAAAGATTCACATCCCGATTCCCGGGCGCGGTCCAGGTTCTCGAAATCCAGAAAGAAATCATGGGTCACCAAGGCCGACCAGCTCTTGAAATGTCCCCGCTTGTAAAACCATTGCAGAAGATCCACCCGCGCCAGAAAAAACTCACGGTCATCCCCGTAAAAATTGTTATCGATGAAACACAAATGCCGGCCGGGCTTCATGGCCCGCAGTTGTTTCTCCATATTCTTCAGGGAATATTTCTGATACTCGTTGCGTTCTGCGGTGAGCGAACAGAAGCCGCACCGGAAATTGCAATTGCGGCTGGTCTCCAGGTAGTCGACCGGATGAAACCGCGGCAGAAGGTCGTAGCGCGGCGTCATTTCCGGGTCCGCCCATTCGCGGCCCCAGGCGTCGGCGATGACCTCCTGCATCTGCTCCACGTCGCCCTGGCAGGCGTAATCGAAAAACTCGCGGGAATATTTCGGAAGCGCCCGGATGGCCGGTCCCCCGGCCACGGTGATGACTTTCGGGTTCAGTGTCTTCGCATACGCCACCATATGAAGCATGCGGTCGAATCCGGTTATCACTCCGGTCAGCACCAGCATATCCGGCCAGGCGAGCAGCGATTTATCCTTCAGAGGCCCGCTCCGATGTTCGTTGTAGATCCGCACCCGGCACCCGGTCCGCGAAAAGGCGCCCGCCAGGTAAACCGGGGCCATGGTCTGCGGTACTTTGAAGGAATTGGGCAGATAAACCCGGCGGTCGTCCATGAACACGTTAATAATGAGTACCCGCTTTTGAGGCCGGTGACCCAACAGAGAGGCCAGGAACCTAATTTTATTGTTACCGCCTGATGAGCCCATGATCGCTCTCCAATAATTTATTTAAAGGAAATATCCTGTTAAATATTAATCATCCGGCCAAAAAATTTTGGCTGGTTGCCACCTGCTGTCCCGGCCTTTTCCCGGGAAAGCCGCTCAAGAAAATATCTTGAAAAATGGTGTTCTCCGCTTCCCGGGTTCCAGCGCTCGAGGTGCCCCCCCGCCGGATCTGCGGGACTTCAAAATCGACAAAACCATTTAAATATTTAAATTTACAGAAATCTGGCTGTGTCCCTGTCATGTCTCTTCTCCCTGGATTCCAGCTCCTGTATCTGGTTTTCAATGCCTGCCCGGGAGCCTATGATCACAAGGGTTCCCGGATTTATAACGATCAATATAGGTATATTTACCAGAAAGGCAATAGAATATTAAATATATTACAAAATATTTACAAACAGAGGCCGCTGAATTTGCTCGCTGATATTGATAATTCTTTAGGAAATAAGGATTTCAGGGAAGGATCGGCGGAGAAACAGGGTTCTTCCGGTTACTCGCTTTGGGCGGAAAGAAACAGGGATTGTTCGAGGGTTTTGAAGAATTTCTGGTACATCTCAGGATCCTGGACCGCACGAATATCGTACTGCACACTGGCCCGTACCAGTAACCGGGTCTTTTCCTTGGGGCGTACGGTCACCGTCATGCGGATCAGATCATTGCGGTATTTGAACGGGCCCCAGGTTCGGAAGTTGGTGAGGTTGAATATAATCAGATTATCGGTCTCATAAGCATAATAAGTCGGATGGTCGGGCCAAGGGTCATTGGGATTTTCATGAAACATTTTTTTACCGGACACCACTCCCAGGTCTTCATCCAGAACATCGATATCAAAGAACAGGTCCTGCATGGCGGCGACGGTGACCCTCATGATTTTTATTTTATCCGTGGTTTCAAACACCCGGGTCTGGATCGCCCGCTGTTTGACCTGGCTGTCCTCCGACATCAGGATCTGGCTTTTGGAGTTCCATTGCAGTTCGGCGCCCCACTGCATGGCACAGCCTTGAAGCAAAACGCCGGTGCACAACCACAGCAGAAAGAAACCTGCCCGCCTCTTTTGTTGGGAGAAAAATTTCATGGCTTCCATGCAATCCATCGTCAAATGTTCAGCACCTACCGGCCGTGGCCCCTCCAGGCTTCGACCGCGTCAACCGGGGATGAACAGCGAACGTTGTACCGCAATAAAAAAGTTCTGGTAAATTTTCGGGTCTTCGATGGGTCGGGTATTGAACAGGGCGTTGACCCGGACCTCCGTCCGTTGTTCGCCTTTCTTCCGCACGGTGACGGTCAATTCTACAAAACCGGATAGCCCGCCGCCGGCGAATTTACCGGCTGTTATCAAACCCATGGGCGCGTTGGCGCGTTCGATGATAAACCCCAGGTCCTGCAAAGCGGCCACTACGCCCCGCAACACTTTATTCTGATCACTGAAGTCAAACGTCCGGGTCTGGAAACTCCGGATTTTCATCTGGGAATCGGTAAGCGACAGAAGATTTTTCGGGACTTTTTGAGGCCCAGCACAAGCCTGCAAAAGAAAAGCCAAACCTAATACGAATAAACCAGTACGGGCGTTCACGTTCATCCTCCCTCAGATTTGATGGGCTTCAAGAAACACGCTCTTGGACAGTTTAGCAAAAAACTGCTGGTAGATTTTCGCATCATGAATCATTTCCATACGCTGTTGGCCCGGCGGAATAGCCTGGTCGCCGGCATTGCCATCCCCCTTCCAAATCGATCTATGAAAAAGGATTCGAACCAAGAAACGGGAAGAGTCGGTCTCCGACCGGCGGGTCACCAGGGTGGCATTGATCTGTTGATGCAGATCCACCGGCATAATGTAGGCTTTTCCGGTTATAGCGAATAGTATTAAAAGGAACCCCTGCATGATTTCCTGGCCCGCCTCCCGGGCGCTACGTTCCTTGGCCGCCCGCAGCATCCCCACCCCAACGGCGCTTTCCTCGATCTGGAATCCCAGGTCCTGCAGGACGGCGGCGGAGGCGGAGAGCAGTTCCTTTTCATTGGAGGTTTCGAACATGCGGGTCTGCAGGGCGCGGTGCTGGGCCATTTCCGGGGTCATTTCAAAAAAACTCTCCGGTTTGGCCATCTGGACACAGCCCGAAAACAGAAGGCCGCCCAGCAGGGTGAGACCCATCCACCCGAACCCGCGCGGTGCCCCTTGCCGGCGAAGGTTTTTAAAATTGGGTGTAGTTGTAAGCAAAGTCACGGACCTTTTTCTGTTCATCAAACTTGATGATAATCGTCAAAGTCTTCTGAGTGGTCGTGCTTTCCGCCTGGCGGGTACTGCCGCCAAAAATGATCAGCGTCCCGTAGGCGAAGTTACGGGTATCCACGCGATTGGTCGATACTTTGTCGTAAATCCAGACTTCACGGCGTTTTTCATCCGTGGTAACAATATTAGGCGATCCCAGAATAGCCGCGACATCCGAGGCGGGCATTCCCACTTTGATTTCTGCCTGAACCGTACCCACCGTTAAATTGGTGGCATTGGCATCGCGGCCGGCACTACTGCCCATATGGCTATAACAGGCGGACAACAGGGTTGAACTCAATAAAACGATCCACAACCATTTCCCGTTCATAATTCTCTCCCAATTCTGGAAATACATTCGTTGACTACTTACAGGATAACCCCATAATTTTAGGATGGAAGCCTCGTTTTAACGGCGGCCGGAACCGGCAACTATCCTTTGATACCCCTGATCATCAGGTCGACACCGGCTTTGGCCTCCTGTTCGAGACCCTCGAGAGTGACATTTTTAATGAAATGCGGCAGGCGGAATTTGGTGGTCAAGGCATAAATCGCGTTGGCGGTGTGGACCACATCGGAGACATTGAATTCGCCGGTGCGGTTGCCTTCGGATAGGATTTCGGCCATGAGGGAATTCTGGACATCCCGGTGGCGCTCCACCAGGTCCCAGCGATCGTCAAGAATGTAGTCGACCAAATCCTGTACATTGGGTTGCTCGATGATTTGGCTGTGCATGAACCTCAGCTTTTCCAGAACAAACGCCTCCAGCCGCTGGCTGGGGCTGAGGCCGGGTCTCTTCAAAACGTCCCGTAAAATCTGCTCCGCCTTGCAAATATAAAGCTGGGCTACCCCGACCCCGATATCGAACTTGCTCTCGAAATAACGGTACAGGTTGCCGGCGGACATACCACAATCCTTGGCGATTTCCACCATGGTGGTTTTGCCGAATCCATACTGGATAAAACGGTCTACCGCTTTATCCAGAATCAGGCTTTTGATCTCTTCGGCTGTGGCGGCGACGGTACTCATACAGGTCTCTCTCAAGGTCTAATGGTAAATAATAAACAAAATGTTTATTTTTTGTCAACTTATTTTTGAAAATTGTACACAAATTTATTCTTTCTGCAAATTTACTTGTTTTGCACCATATTTTAAGTAAGTTTCCAGCAGGCGCTCGTGACAGGAAAGGATGATCACCTGCCGGTCCCGGGCGAAGTCGCGCAAAATGTCCAAGACGTGCTCCCGCCGGGTATCGTCGAAGTTGACCAAAACATCGTCCATCATAATGGGTAAGGGTTCCGCCCGCGTCTCATAATCCTCGATCAAGCCGAAGCGCATGGACAGATACAGCTGTTCGCGGGTGCCGCGGCTGAGCAGGACGGGGCTGATGAAACTGCCGTTCTGTCGCACGATCCGGAAGGCATCGCTTTCGAGCGGTTTTTCCACGCCCCGGTAATGGTTTTCGGTGATTTTGGAAAACATCCGGCCCGCCGCCTGGAACACCTGCGGTTGCCGGTTCTTTTCATATTGCACCTTGGCCCGGTTCAGAAGGTCCAGGGCCAGAGTCAAGGTCGCCCATTCGCGGGCGCCGTTCATGAGCTGTTCCTTTTCGGCTTCCAACTCGTTTTGCAGGGAGACCAGATCCTCCCGGGAGGCCAGTTGCTCGGCCTCGCCCCGTAACCGTCCGATTTCCTGATTCATCCGGTCCTGATCTTCATGAAGGTGGTCCAGCCGGGAAACCACCTCGGCCCATTCCCGCTCCAAAAGCTCCGGGTCGGACTCCCGCATGGAGGCCATAAACTTCTCGTACGTCTCTCCCAGCCCGACGCGGGTATGAATCCGTTTCTGAATTTCGCGAATAGACCGATCCAGCGCCTGCTTTTCCTGCGCCCGGTGCCATTGGTGGAGAAACCCCTCCT
>SMVT01000051.1 GCA_004357365.1 Nitrospina sp. | reverse complement strand
CTTCAAGCCAAATGCCCAACGACGTTCATTTCTCACTCGATGCGAGTTCAGCATCCCCCACCCTCCCTAAATTTTTCACCGCCCGCTGGGGTCCCATCGTTCTGATAGTGACGGGTATGGTGATGACGGCCATCAGCTGGCAGAAATGGCAGGATTTGATCGTCGATTTCGGGCAACAGGTGTACATTGCCTGGCAATTGTCCGAGGGCCAGGTTTTATACCGGGATATCTTTTACCTTTACGGCCCGCTGTCCGCCTATGTTCACGCCTTCCTGTTTAAAATATTCGGTCCCGGCATTCTGGTGCTGGCCTGGTTCAATCTGGGTTTGATCGCAGTCCTGACCATTATTCTTTACCGGTTGCTCCGGGATTTATCGGATGGCCCCACCACCTATCTGGCCTGCCTGACTTTCCTGCTGGTCTTCGCCTTTGGCCAATACCAACTGGGCGGCAACTATAATTTTGTGTGTGCTTATGCCTATGAACTGTCGCACGGTATTTTGCTCAGCCTCCTGGCCCTTTTGCAATTCAAAAAATACCTGGACCGCCCCGGCGCGAAAAGCCTGGGTCTCTTGGGCTTGTTGACGGGACTGGTGTTCCTGACCAAACCCGAAGTGTTTCTGGCATTGGCCGTCGCTCTGTTCGCGGGATTGGGTTTGATAAGGTATCAGAATAAAAAAGCCGCCCACGGCAAGTCTTTGGCCTTATTTGTGGGAGGCCTGGTTTTACCGGGCCTGGCATTCATCGTTTATTTCAGTTTTCATATGCCTTTTGGGGAAGCGGCTCAAACAATTTTCAATTCATGGCTTTATCTGCTGAATTCGGATTTGCGGGCGTTACCGCTGAACCAGTGGATCATGGGTTTTAATGACCCGTGGGGCAACCTGTGGACCATGCTTTTATATGCCCTGGTTCTTGCGGCCATCCTGGTTCTGATTTTCATCGTCAACCGGGCTTGGGACCGGAACATCCGAAAATACCTTCTGGGATCCGGCGCTTTGATTTGCGGTCTGATCGCTTTGGCAATTTTATCCGTTCCCAATGTGCCCTGGATTTCCTTGGGTCGGCCGTTACCGTTCTTTATGCTTTTGTTTGCGGTTTTTCTTTCGATTCGGATATTCAAAAACCGCTCCGGGCTTGAACCCCGGATTATCACACAGTGGGTTCTGGTCCTGTTCTCATTGATTCTTCTTTTGAAAATCCTTTTGAACGCACATATCTATCACTATGGGTTTGCCTTGGCTCTGCCTGCCACTTTGGTCATGGTGGTTTTCCTGGCCTATGAATTGCCCTCACGGGTCAAGCCGGCTCTGGGCGATGCAGGTTTTTACCGGTCCTCCATGTGGAATCTGATTCTGATTGTTGTGGGGACCCATGCCTGGATCACCTACCGGACGTATGAAATGAAAAATTTTCCGGTGGGTTCCGGCAGGGATGTAGTGATTGATTACCACCCGGCCTTCACCCCCCGGGGTAAAGCGATGAACCTGGCTGTGAATTATATTGGTCAAAACCTGGCTCCGGAACAGGAGTTCGCTACTTTTCCCGACGGGATCATGCTGAACTATCTGGCGCGGCGCCGAAGCCCGATCGCAGATATCACCTACAATCCGAGTGCATGGGTCCTGGTGGGCGACGATGCGGTTCTGGAACACCTGAAGCGGTCCTCGCCTCCTTACAACGTTTACCTGGATAGAGAGTTCCCCTATTTCGGCTACAATCACTTTGGCAAGGACTTCGCGCAAAAAATCCATGGCTGGATTCAAACTCACTATTCCGTCGAGGCTCAAATCGGCCCCACCCCCTTCACCGGGCAGGGATTTGGAATTCAAATTCTGAAGCGGAATACCTTTCGAAAGGACCCCCGGTAATGCCTGACACACCGGCTCCGGATCCCCACCCGCGGTTCAGTGATCGATGGACCAATCTCCTGATCTTGGTGCTTCTGGCCAGCGCCGGGCTTTTCATGGCATCGATCAGCTGGCTCAAATGGCCGGACCTGCTGATCGATTACGGGGACCAGGTATACATCCCCTGGCGCCTATCGGAAGGCCTGGTCCTTTATAAGGATATTTTTTACACGTACGGGCCGCTATCGTCTTATATTCACGCTCTTTTATTTAAAATGTTTGGACCAGGGATTGACGTTCTCATAGGTTTCAATCTACTGATCGTTGCCGGGCTCACGGGCCTCATCTATTTTCTGTTTAAAAAGCTGTCCAATCCATTGACCGCATTTTTCTGCTCCTTCGTCTTCATAACACTTTTCGCTTTCGGCCAGTACCAGGGGGGAGGGAATTTTAATTTCATTTGCGCTTATGTTTACTCCCTTCCCCATGGAGTGGCTCTGAGCTTTTTAGCCCTTTTTCTGTTTCTTGGATTTTTAAATAATCCATTTCCAAAATATCTTGTCTTGACCGGCGGTGTTGCGGGATTCGTTTATTTGACCAAGATGGAAGTTTTTTATGCTTTGGCGTTTTCTCTCTTCTCAGGATTGTTGAGTTCATGGTATCAACGCCGGCCCAAAAGACTGGAAGCTGTTCGGGAAGCGCTTTTTATGTTGGCAGGATTTTTGATACCCGTCTTTTTTTTCTATGCCTATTTTTTAACACAGATGCCGTTAAAAGAGACACTTCAAATTGTACCGAATCCATTCTTATTCCTGGATGATGTCGCTGCATTAAAATCCCTTCATCTCAGTCAGTGGATTTTGGGATTTGACCAGCCCCTGTTCAATCTTCTTAAACTTTTACAGTATTTCTTTGTGCTGGTTTCAGTCCTGGGTTTTGTCATAGGAATCGGTCTGCTGTTGTCGGGTCCCTTGCGGCACCTCAAACCGCTTCCCCTGTTTTTTCTGATTGCCCTGGCAGCGGCGATGTTCGTTGGATTCAAGGAAATCCCATGGCTCTATCTGGGCCGGCCTCTTCCTCTGCTGTGCCTTTTGAGCACCGGGTATTACGCCTATCGCTTGTTTCAGGCAACGAATGAAAGCCGACGCTCAAACAACGATTTATTCCTGATGGTTTTTTCTGTATTTTGTACGCTCCTTTTGTTGAAAATATTTTTGAATGCGCATATCTTTCATTACGGCTTTGCGCTTGCCTTACCCGCTACTCTCCTGATGATTCATATGCTTTTGTTTGTTATTCCAGAATATTTAAAAACCCTCAAAATTCCACCGGGTTTTTACCAGCAAGCGGCGCTTGTATTGGTTCTTTTTTTTGTGGGTGGCCATCTTCAAATTGAATATCAGGTTTATCAATTCAAAACCCTTCCGGTCTCCCAGGGACGTAACCTTCTTCTGGACTACGATCCGGATTTGGATAAAAGAGGGGTCATTGTGAATCAAACTTTGGATTACCTGGATCGCAAACTGAAACCGGGAATTCCCATTGCGACGGTTCCCTATGGAAGCATGATCAATTATTTGTCACGCCATCCCCATCCACTTCCCTATCTAAATTTCAACCCTTTTACCGTGGCCCTGATAGGAGAACAGGGCTATCTTCAGTCCCTCCAAAAGACGTCCAGCCCATATATCCTGCTGGTGGATGTGGATTCTTCTATTTTGGGAGCCCGGTATTTCGGACAGGACTACGCTCAAGATTCTTTTCAATGGATTCAGCAGAACTATGAAATTGAAAAGCAATTCGGAGCCGAACCTTTTTCCGGCCAGGGGTTTGGTATTCAATTATTAAAAAAAAGCCCACCCCTCCTGAATAATGACTGAAAACCCCCAACACCCCCATGTTCTCCGAATGAGAGCCGCCTTTGAGAAATCATCGGCCGGTCCCTGGATTATTTTGTTGGCTGGCGTCATCATGTGTAATATCAGCTGGCACAAATGGCCGGATCTGTTGGTCGATTATGGGACGCAGATTTATATTCCCTGGAGACTGTCCGAGGGGGAGGTCTTATTTAAAGACATCTCTTATTTTTTCGGGCCGGCTTCTGCATATCTGCATTCCTGGGTTCTCACCCTTTTCGGGCCTGGAATCCTGAAACTCGCGATCTTCAATATGCTGATCACTGGCGGTCTTTCTTTACAAATCTACATTTTGTTCAAAAGGATTGCGGATACCTGGACCGCGACCCTCTGCGGCCTGGCTTTTATTCTGGTGTTTGCGTTTGGTCAATACAGGGGCGGCCTGTTTAATTTCGTATGCCCCTATTCTTATGAACTCACCCACGGCGTGGCCCTGAGTTTTGTCGCTCTCTACCAGTTTCTTAAATTTACCGAAAAGCCTACGGTGGGAAGATTGGCGGCGGTGGGCGGCCTGGCGGGCCTAGTGTATTTGACCAAGCCTGAAGTATTTTTGGCCCTCTTTGTGGCTATAGTCATTGGACTGGCCGCCTTTCAATGGACTGCGCGAGCCCGCTCTTCCCAAACAGGAAAAGACTGGCTGGTTTTTTCAGGAGCATTTTTATCGGCCCCCTTATTGTTCTTTTTATATTTTTACCTTTATATGCCACTCCCCAGGGCGGTTGAGGCCATCTTGTATCCCTGGATCCTGATTGTCAAATTTTCATTGGGTGACTCCCCTTCTCACCAGTGGCTTATGGGAAGCGACCATATCGGTTCCAACATAGAAATTTCACTGATCTATTTACTGATTTTCGTAATAGTCTTATCCGCGCTGGTTTTGTTCTCCCGGTTGCCGGCCCGGCTCTCGGCCAAACCTCTTTTGGGATCAGCCTTTATATCAGCCATTATCCTGGGTTTGACCTGGGCTTTCCTTGGGGAAATTCCCTGGTTGGAATTGCTTCGGCCCTTACCCTGGATCATGCTCCTTCTAGGATGTTGGCAACTGGTCCGTTTATTGAAACTGGGAAACGCAAAGGAAGTGGGGCATCATATCTTTCTTTTGACCTTTACCATTTTTGCCTTTGTTCTCCTTTTTAAAATTATTTTCAAAGTCCAGGTGTTTCACTTTGGGTTCGCCCTGGCACTCCCGGCCGCTTTATTAGGGATCAAACTGCTGATGCATGACATTCCGAAAAATTTCCGGTCTCTGATGGGAGACCCGGTTTATTACCGGCCGCCGGTCACCCTCCTGATATTGGTCTACATCAGCTTTCATGTCTGGATTCAATACAATGTGTATCAATTCAAAACCTACTCAGTGGGATCGGGATATGACCGGATTGTGGATTACGATCCTTCCATCAAAACCCGCGCGCCAGTTGTCAGCCAGGCTTTGGATTATCTCAAAGGTGAAATCGGGCCGAACGAAGAAATTCCTGTGCTGCCCGATGCGATCATGCTCAATTATCTGATGCGCCACAAAAATCCCGTCAAACTGATCACTTTTGACCCCATCCATTCTTCATTAATAGGTGAGGAGGCTTTTCTGGGTTATCTGAAAAAAGCCGACCCTTTCCATATTTTATTGGTGGACAGAGATATGTCCTTTTTGGGAGCCCGGTATTTCGGACAGGACTACGCTCAAGATTCTTTTCAATGGATTCAGCAGAACTATGAACTTGAAAAGCAATTCGGAG
>SMVT01000050.1 GCA_004357365.1 Nitrospina sp. | reverse complement strand
TGTTTGCCCATAGGGTTTCCGTTGGCTCAACCGTTCTCCTGATGGATGGTGATGATCTGGACGACTTCGTAGCTTTGTGTTTCGCCCTCGACGGGCACTTCAATTTCGTCCCCCTCCATCTTGCCGGCCAGCCTTTTCCCGATGGGGGAGGCCATGGAGATTTTGCCGAGTTCCGGGTCGACTTCCTCCGGGAACACCAGGAAGAACTTTTTTTCCGCTCCCGAGTCCACATGCTTCAACACCAGGGTGCTGCCCAGGCCGGACCGGTCTTTGGGAATCCTGTTGAGATCGATGGAGATAATGTCCCCGATCCGTTTTTGAAGTTGCGAAACCCGGCTTTGCAGAAACATCTGCCGCTCTTTCGCCGCCTTGTATTCGGCATTTTCGCTGAGGTCGCCCATATCAGTGGCGGTTTTCAAGGCCTTGGGGATGTCGACCTCCAGCTCTTTTTTCGAAGCCATTAATTCTTTTTCAAGTTTGTCCAGTATCGGTAATCTCATGATCCTGTATCGCTGTGGAAAGTTGTTAAATCCCTAAGCGGGAGTTACGGACTAATGACGATAAAAGCTTTGTCAAAACCCCGGAGCCGAATCTGATCCATGTGCCCCAGAGCCGTTTTATAGTTGGAAAAGTTTCCCACCAGAACTTTGTAAATTTTCCGGTCGTTCTGTTGCACCGGTTGGATGCGACTGTGAGGGAACCGGCGGGAAACCATCCGCGCATTGGCCGGGTTGGCAAAGACGCCCACCTGCACCGCGAAATTTCCCCGGCGAGTCAGACGGCCGGCGGCTCTTCTTCGCAGGGAAGAAGATTTTTGCCCAAGGACCCGGAGTGTCACCGGGGCGGTTCCCTTTTCTATTATACCGAGTTTCCTGGCCGCTCCATAACTCAGATCAATGACCCGGTCGCCCACGAAGGGGCCGCGGTCATTGATGCGGACGATGACGCTCTTCCCGCTTTCCTGATGCGTGATTTGCACCCGGGTATTAAACGGCAGGGTTTTGTGCGCCGCCGTCAGGGCGTTCATATCATACACTTCGTCGTTGGACGTGCGCTTGCCATGGAAATCCCGCCCATACCACGAGGCGGTCCCCTCCTGAGAAAATCCCGAAGAGTCGCTCAAGGGATAATAGACACGGCCATCTACCCGGTAAGGTAACGACGCGACGACACCGCCTTCCGGACCTGGATGGGAATAGGCAGCCTCCCCGGAACGCGAAGCGCAGCCTGAAACCGCACCCATCAAGGTGCAAAATATTATTATAAACGGCAATGGAGTGTTCGAACCAGAGGATTTCATGTCTCTGTGAATTTTGATTGATTTCACCTTGGGGATACCCGCCGGTGGAATGGCTCGGGACCCGGGCGGGCGGACCCGGGCGCATTTCAAAAGATTTCAAACAATCCCTTCAAAATCATACCTTTATGTGGGTAACGCCCCTCCCAATTGTATGGATATCCAGCGATCAGGTCAATACAAATCTGGCTGGGGCTCTCCCGAAAGGGATCCCGGGAGATTGAAAATTGACTTCTATATTTTTGAACTTTAACCTTATACTAGATTCAGGTATTCATGGGACTATTAGGGCCGGAAGAGTGGTTTCCGGCTTTTTAATCAATATTTTCTAGGGATTTGCGAAAATCATATGGTTCACATCACCCAAGGCGGGATACGGGACTCCATCATTGCCATGGTGGAAGAAAAGGGGAATATTCCCCCTTTGCCGGACATTCTCGTACGCCTGGAATCGAAAATTGAAGACCCCAAAAGCAATATCAGCGATATCGCCATCCTGATTGAAACCGAACCGATTCTTGCCGGCCGGATGATTCAGTTGTCCAACAGTGTGTTTTTCGGCGGCGGCGCCAACAAAGTGGACAATCTGTCACAGGCAATTATCCGGCTGGGGCTCAAAATGATTCTCGACCTGGCATATACCCTGGAAGTTCCCAAACTCTTCATGAAGGGCAAAGGGATCAACCAGAACCGTTTTTGGCAGCACTCCCTGGCGGTCGCCCTCCTCTCAAGAATATTGAACCAGCGGCTGAAGGGTTTAATCGTCGAGCAGGATTTGTGTTACCTTTCTGGATTGATGCACGATATCGGAATCATGGTGTTCAATTACCTGATCCCCGAAGAATACTCGGCGTTCCTCAAAGAGGTTCGCGGAAAGGAAACTCCCCTGCACGAATTGGAAATACAAAAATTCGGCCTTTCGCATGCCGAGTTGGGTTCGATGTTTATTGAGAAATGGTGGCCCGTTCCTGAGGAAGTCGTGACCTCCGTCGGCAAACATTTTCTGGGCATGTCCAATCAGGGAAAAAAATATCCTCTTCTTCTGGTGGTCATCATGGCCAATGCGATTGCCAATACCTATGACATGGGGAACGGTATTTCCGATTGGGAAGAACCTCTCAACTATAATTTTTTAATGCAGCAGGGCCTGTCCAGAGAGATTCTGGACGAGATGGTGGAAGAAACCCGGGAAAGTCTATTTCTGGCAAAAGAAGTTCTTTATAAATAAATCCTGCAAAGTCTATCCCAACATGAACGGAAGGTTTATCCCGCACTCGCTCAGCCTCTTTAAGAAAAACAAAAGCTTGTTTTTCCTTTGACTGCAAATTATGAATCCTCAGCCGTTCCTAGTGACATTTTATGGCGTTCGGGGCTCGATTCCCAGCCCGATGGTGGGCAAGGACGTGCGCGAGAAGGTTTTAAATATTCTCGAGCAGGTTCGTCCGGAAAACCTCAGGGACGCCAACGCCCGCGAAGCGTTTGTCGACGGTCTCCCCGAACATTTGAAAAGTTGTTACGGCGGCAACACCTCCTGCGTGCACCTCTATGTCGGCGGGTATCATCTGATCTTCGACGGGGGATCGGGTCTGCGCGTTCTGGGCAACCACCTTCTCGAACAGGAATTCGGCAAAGGTAAAGGCGAAGCCCACCTGTTTTTGTCCCATACCCATTGGGACCACATCATGGGTATCCCGTTTTTTGTTCCCTTTTACCGGGAAGGCAACCGGTTCAAGATTTATGGATCGCATCCCCGCCTCAAGGAACGCTTGATCGGCCAGCAGAATTTTGATTATTTCCCGGTGTCGTTCGAGGGCTACCTGGCGGACGTCGATTTAGTTTCCCTGGCGGACGAGAAGGAATGCGTGCTGGGGGACGTGCGGGTCACCTGGCATGAAATGAACCACCCGGGCCAGTGTTTCAGCTACCGGGTGGAGTATCAGGGCAAGTCGTTTATCTACGCCACCGACTCGGAGTATAAGGACCTGGCAGATGCCAGCCTGAAACCCACCATCGAATTTTTCAAGGACGCCGATCTTCTGGTGTTCGATTCACAATACACCTTCATCGAGGGCGTCGAAAAAGAAGACTGGGGTCACAGCTCCACATTCATCGGGGTGGACATCGCTCTGGCGGCGAAGATCCAAAAAATCGCCTTTTATCATCATGAACCGACGTACAGCGATTTCAAACTGGTCAATATCTTCGAGCAGACCCGAAAATACCTGAATGCCATCGGCGGCGAACACCCGCTGAAAATGATCCTCGCCCAGGAAGGGCGCACCCTCGATATGTTGAGCGGTTGACCCCTTCCTACCTGTTCCCGCCATAATTCGTCTTGGTTTTTCTGCATGGGTCGTTTTATGCTTACCTCATGTCCGGTCCCGACAAATTCCGGTTTTCAATTGACCGCGGTGGAACCTTTACCGATATCTACGCCGAAGTTCCGGGAGAGCCGGGTTATCGTGTACTGAAACTCCTTTCCGAAAATCCCGATCATTACCCCGATGCCTCGATCGAAGGGATCCGGCGCATTTTGGAAGAATTCGCGGGCCGGCCCCTGCCCATGGGAAATTTCGATTCCTCCTCGGTCGAATGGGTCCGCATGGGGACCACCGTTGCGACCAACGCCCTCCTGGAGAAAAAGGGAGCCCGAACGGGTTTGCTCATTACCCGGGGATTCGGAGACCTGCTGGCCATCGGAAAACAAAACCGGCCACGGTTGTTCGATCTGGAAATCAAAAAACCCAAACCGGTTTATGAAACCGTCTTGGAAATTGACGAGCGCATCCGGGTCCTTGAGAAAGATGATCCGGCGGCCTCTTCCGCCACGGTTTCCTGTATTTCCGGAGACCGGGTTGAAATCCTGAAACCTCCCAATCTCAAAAAGATCCGCGGGGAACTGGCACCGCTTCTGGCAAAAGGGATTGAAAGCCTGGCCATCGTGTTGATGCATTCCTATATTTATCCGGATCATGAAATTCAAATTGGTGAACTGGCCCGGGAGATGGGTTTCCCTCAGGTCGTGCTTTCGTCGGAGACCATGCCGCGTATCAAAATTGTGGATCGGGGTCAGACCGCCTGCGTGGATGCCTACCTCACCCCCCACATCCGGAAATACCTGAATGGATTTCGTGACCGCTTTCGAAATCCCCGTACCGATCTTCTGTTCATGCAATCGGACGGCGGCCTGGTCCGCGCGAACCGTTTCAAGGGATGCCACGCCGTTTTTTCGGGTCCGGCAGGGGGGGTGGTTGGCTACGCAATGACCGCTTTCAACCCGGACATCAAACAACCCCTCATCGGTTTTGACATGGGGGGAACCTCGACCGATGTGTCCCGGTTCGACGGTGAATACGACTGGGTGCATGAAACCGAAATTTCCGGAATCCACCTGCAAAGTCCGCAATTAAACATCCAGACCGTGGCTGCCGGAGGGGGATCGCGCCTGTTTTTCAAAAACGGAATGCTGGGTGTGGGGCCCGAATCCTCCGGCGCTTATCCCGGTCCGGTCTGTTACCGCAACCAGGGGTTCCTTTCTCTGACCGATGCCAACCTTCTTTTGGGACACCTGATTCCCGGCTATTTTCCGCAAATCTTTGGTCCGCAACAAAATCTCCCTTTGGATAGTGAAATGGCCCGGAACAGTTTTGAAACTCTTCTTGAAGAGATCAATAGCAACCAGCGCAACCACGGACTTCCCGAATTAAACCTCGCGGAGGCGGCCCAGGGGTTTGTCGATGTCGCCAATGAAGTGATGTCGCGTCCGATTCGGGAAATCTCGGTGGCGCGCGGTCATGATATCCGGAAGCATGTGCTGGTTTGTTTTGGCGGAGCGGGAGGCCAGCACGCCTGCGCCATCGCCCGTGCCCTGGGAATTTCAAAGGTCCGGGTTCCCCGCTTCGCAGGTATTCTTTCTGCCTACGGTCTGGCCCTGGCCGATGTGGTGGTGGAAAAACAGGAGCCCTCGTCCCAAACACTCCATCCGGATTCTCATTCTTATTTGAATGAACGCCTGCGATTACTGGAACAGGAGGCAGTGAAGGAACTGGAAGGCGAAGGGTTTGCCGCCCATCAAATAACCGTCCATCGGTATCTCGACCTGAGTGTCCAGGGTACCGATACCCGATTGATGATTCGAGAGCCGGAAGACCTGAACTATGAGCAGGCGTTTCGGGAGCAGTACCAGAGAGAATATGGTTTCCAGCCCACCGGGCGCGACATTCTTGTTGAAGGAATTCGTTTGCGTGCCGTGGGAAAGACCCGGCCTCCGCGGCCGATTCCTGTACCTCAAAAAACTGGAACCCCGCGCCCGAAACCATGACGCTGTCCTATTTTAACGGCCAGTGGCGGGAGGCCCCCGTTTATTTGTTGAACAACCTGGGTTCGGGACAGAAATTTTTCGGCCCCGCCATCATTATTAATGAAACCTCCACCTTGGTCGTCGAGCCTGGATGCCAGGCACAAATTTCCCGATGGGGTGATATTGAGATCGAGATCAGCCCCTCGAAGAAACCCGCCCCAGTGACCGGGCGTGACCCGGTCCAATTAGCCATATTCGGAAACAAATTCATGTCCATTGCGGAACAGATGGGACAAACCCTTCAGCGCACCGCCATCTCTACCAATATCAAAGAGCGTCAGGATTTCTCCTGCGCCATTTTTGATCCTGAAGGTGGGCTGGTGGCCAACGCGCCGCATCAGCCGGTTCATTTGGGTTCCATGGGCGAAGCGGTACGGGCACAGATACGGCTTCAGGAGAACCCGCTCGGCGAGGGAGATGTGCTGTTGTCGAACCATCCTCTCGCCGGAGGAACTCACTTGCCGGATATGACCGTCATTACCCCGGTATTCCTGGGCGGTAAACCGGTGTTTTATGTGGCCAGCCGAGGCCATCATGCGGATATCGGCGGTATTTCCCCCGGTTCCATGCCCCCGTTCTCCAAACGGCTGGAGGAGGAGGGCGCGGCCATTTTGTCTTTCAAACTGGTGGACCGGGGAAACTATCAGGAAAAAGGGGTGATCGATCTGCTCACCTCCCCAGCCCCCGGGGTGCCCGATTCCCGTGGCACCCGTGCCCTGGCGGACAATCTTTCCGATCTCAAGGCCCAGATGGCGGCCAACCAAAGAGGCATCCAACTGCTTTTGGAATTGATTGACTATTATTCGCTCGCCACCGTTCATGCCTACATGGGGTTCATCCAGGAGAGCGGGGAAGAGGCCGTTCGCCAGGTGCTTCGGGAAATCCGAGGCCGCCAAAGCGGGAGGGAGGAATTGCGGTCAAAGGATTTTATGGATGACGGGACACCGGTTTGCCTGACAGTGAAAATTCATGAGGACGGCAGTGCTGTTTTCGATTTCGACGGTACGGGTAACGAGGTGGAGGGGAACTGCAATGCCCCGCTTGCGATCACGCATTCCGCGGTTCTTTATTGTTTGCGATGCCTGGTGTCCTCCGATATTCCGCTCAACCAGGGTTGTTTGAATCCGGTGCAGATCAAGGTGGAAGAGGGGTCTTTGCTGTGCCCCTCGGAACACGCTGCGGTGGCGGGTGGCAATGTGTTGACCTCCCAGCGTGTGACGGACGTAGTGTTGAAAGCCTTTGGCGCCGCTTCCGCCTCCCAGGGGTGCATGAACAATTTGACCTTCGGGGACAGCAGTTTCGGCTATTACGAGACCATCGGCGGCGGGGCCGGGGCCGGGCCCGGCTGGCACGGCCAATCCGGGGTTCATACCCACATGACCAATACCCGTATTACCGATCCCGAAGTTTTGGAGAAAAGGTACCCCGTCCTGTTACGGGAATTTTCCATTCGTAAAGGATCAGGTGGCAAGGGAAAATACCGGGGAGGAGACGGCTTGGTGCGGGAAATCGAATTTTTGAAACCCCTCAACGTGGCCATCCTTTCCGAACGCCGTGTTTACGCCCCCTATGGATTG
>SMVT01000049.1 GCA_004357365.1 Nitrospina sp. | reverse complement strand
TCTGCACGAGGCGCTGAAATCCCTCGAACAGCGGGTGACCACGGAGGAGGAACAGCTGGAGATCTCCGCCGCGGCCGGCCGGGTATTTGAATACAACAATACCCTCTCGGCCCTGCTCAACCAGAACATGAAGGAGTATGTGTACTGGCTGGAGGTGACGCCCAAGAAGCGGTTCGTGCGCGCCACTCTGCGGGGTGCGCCTATCAGCATCAACGAAGAACTGCGCGAACAGGTGTTTTCCAAAATCGACCGGGTGATTCTCACCTCCGCCACGTTGACCACCAACCGCAACTTCGAACATATCAAGGAACGGATCGGTTGCACGCCGAAAGAGGAAACGACCCTGGACTCGCCGTTCGATTACCCGAGCCAGGCGCTCCTCTACCTGCCGCGGGACATGCCGGAACCGAACGAGGATGTAGAAAAATACGTCGCCGCGTTGGCCGACCGGGCGCTGGAACTGATCGAGGCCACCGGCGGGAAAACCTTCATCCTGTTCACCAGCTACGACATCCTCAACCGGGTGTACAAGATTCTGGACCCGCGCCTGCATGGGTACCCGACCCTGAAACAGGGAGACCTGGCCCCCAGCCGGATGATCGAGCGGTTCAAGGAAAAGCCTTCGGTGATTTTCGGCACCAATTCGTTCTGGCAGGGGGTGGATATTCCCGGCGACGCGCTGTCGAGCGTGATCATCACCAAACTGCCGTTCGACGTGCCGACGGAGCCATTGATCGAAGCACGGATCGAGGACATGAAAAAGCGGTCGATCAATCCCTTCCGGCATTACCAGATTCCGCGCGCGATCATCCAACTGCGTCAGGGATTCGGCCGTCTGATCCGCAAGCGCACCGACAAAGGGGTGGTGGCGATTCTGGATTCGCGCATGATCCAGCGCGGTTACGGCAAACAGTTTTTGAACTCGCTCCCCGATTGCGCGCAGACGCAACACCTGGAAGACGTGAAACGGTTTTTCAGCCGGGATGCCGCCGTACCCAAACCCTGAACCGCCGCGTGGCCGAATAATTATTTAAACTGGGATGAAGACATCGGTTGGATTTCACCTTTCAGGATTTCAAGAACGGTGGGCCGGATGGCATCGTAGGAAGGGGCGGTTTTCGCGTTGAGGAAACCGAAGGTTTTGTGAACCCCGTCGGGATAGTACCCGTCGAAATGATACACCCGTTCATCGGTCTGGATGTCTCCCAGCTCGCGGGACAACTGATGGGTCATTTCATAACTTCCGAGAGAAATGAAAAACGCTTCCTTGCCACCGGCGTCGGCCACCGAAAACCGGTATAACTGCATCCACTCTCCCGACGGCTCGAAAAACTGATACGCCAGGACCCGCCTTCCGTTCATCTTGAACTGCTCCCGGCAGAACCACCGGGCATCCAGAAATTCCGGGTCCAGGGTTTGTGCGCGAAGGCGTAACAGTTCCGCCAGGGTTTCATCCCTTAGCTCGATGCGGCCCAGGGCCTGGTAGGTTTGAATCAGTTTGGGAAGCACCCGCCAATCCTCGGAGCGCAGGGTGCGGTAGCGTTGCCAGTAGGTGAGGGCTTTTTCGGGCTGTCCCGCCGCGGCCGAAGCCAGCCCCAGGTTCCACAGAATGTTGGAGCCTTCCGGATAACGGTTCAGCGCATGTTCCAGCGGGGCAATGGATTCCGCATGCTTGCCCTGCTCGTACAGCCGCACCCCCCGGTCGAACGACCCCTCCTGCGGAGCCATTCCGGGCGCGGAGGCGGCGTACAGGAACAGCGCCGATACCCCTGCGAGCAATGCATTCATACGGTATCCTTTTTCATCCAACGGCGGTCAGAGCGGATTTCATCGGGTGGCCTCTACGGACACACGAAGCTCAGGCCTTGGCGGGTTTGGGGTTTTCTTTCGAGGGGAGAGCCGGTTCTTTGCCTGCGGCGGCAACGGGCGTTTCCTTGGAAGCGGCTTCCTTTTTCTTGTCCTGCTCCTGCGGCGGTTCAGCACTCACCAGGTTTTTGAACCATTTCGATTCACGCGCGGAGGTAAACAGGATTTCTTTGTTGAGCACCTCCAGCTCCGGAAGGACATGGTGTTCCTTGCACCGCTGGAGCCATTGGCGGCATCCCGTTTCGTTGGCCAGCTGGGCCTGGAGGCGTGCCAAGTTGTAGCACCCGGAACCGGGTTGATTCTCCTCGGCCTTTTGCAGCACCCCTTTGGCTTCCGCCAGCAGGGGATGGGCGTTGAGGCCTTTTTTGCTTTTGGCCTGCGCGATCAATCCTTCTCCCATCATGTTGAGCGCTTGGGGATTGTTCTCCTGGATTTCTATGGCGGATTGGAAGGACTGAACCGCTTTTTCCAGCAGATCGCCCGCCTGATCCGCCTTTAAATTCCCGGCGCGCTTCAGCAGGATTGAACCGAAATTGATCAGGGCGGTGATATCGTTGGGATGGATCTTGAGCGCCTGCTCATATTTCTTTTCTGCCTGGTCGTACAGCTTCTCACTCGTCCCGTCCTCCTTGAGAGACGCCAGCCGGAACAGGGTATTGCCCCACAACACGATGGCCCGGCTGTAATCGGCTTTGATCCTGAGGGCGTCCTGATATTTTTCAATCGCGGAATTGAGCAGGTTTTCGGCTTCCCGGCCTTCCTTATTCATGGAAAGATGGTAATAAACATTCCCCACCTGTGACAGCGCTTCGAAGTTTTTCGGTTGCAGTTTGATCACGTCAAAGAAATGGTTCATGGCCTGGGAATAGAGCGTTTCCCCATTGGACCCTTTATGCAGATTCCCCAGTTCGAAATACACACGGCCCAGGCGGGTCAGGATTTCGAGGCTTTTGGGATTGCGTTCGAGCCCCCGCTTGAACTTCGCCGCAGCCTGTTTGAGCAGGTCGACGGCTTCCTTGCCGGATTTTTTCTGCGCCAGGTTGTACTGCCCCACGCCCCATCGGAAATTGATGCGATGCATATCCGGCTTGAGCTTCAGAACCTCCTGGTATTTTTCGAAGGCTTTGTTGAAGAGCCGGTCGGACATCTCATCGTTTTTCAGGGACGCTCGTTCCATCAGGACGTCGGCCCATCCGAACTGTGCCTCAGCATGCGCCACATCGATTTGCACGGCCTGCTGGAACTTCTCTTCGGCCATCATCAGGAAGCGGTCGGCGTCGTCGCCTTTTTTGGTTTTCGAAAGAATAAAGAGGGATTGCCCCATTTCCAGAATGGCTTCAACCCTGCCCGAATTGCCCTTCAGGGCGATTTTGAGCATCTCCACCGCTTGTGTGTATAACCGGACGGCTTCCGCGCCTTTCTTGCGGCGGGCCTGAATATACAGCATGTGTCCCGCGCCATACGCGGCATCGGGATGATTGGGATGAATACGGAGCCCTTCCTGGAATTCCCTGGCGGCTGATTCGTACAAGGCATCCGACTCCTGATCCAATTTCTTGCCGGCCAATTCCGTCAGCACCATTCCCAGTCCGTAACGAGCTTCAAACAGGTCCGGATTCAACTCTAGGGCCTTTTGGAATTGTTCGGCGGCCTGCTCCAGTATTTGGGGAGAGGTGTGGTCCGACAACACCCCGGCCTGCTGGACCATCAGCTGGCCCACCTTGAAAAACGTTTGAGGGGAATCCGGCCGGATCGAGAGCGCCATTTCATAATGGGCCTGGGCGGTCCTAAATTTTTCAAGAGCCGGTTGGCCGGACAGCTTTTCGGCCTCTTCCAAAGCGGTGTCCCCTTCCACCTGGTAGGCCCAGTTCAACAGGTGGCCCAACTGAATGGAAGGCGTCTCTTCATACTGTTTGTGTTGTTCGATGATTTTCTGTGGATTACCGGCCATCAAACCGGTGCGCGCCGCCTGAATGGCTTTCAACAAATCCGGATCGTCCACCCCGCCGGCGGCTTCATCGTCTTCGCCAATTTCGCCTCCCCGCTCGGAGCCTTCGTATTGCTGAATGGCTACTTGGGCCTGCCTGATGGAAATATCCGAAATATTCAAACCTTCCTTATGGCCGGGCGCGGGATAGGAGGCCACTTTCTTCAGCCATTGGCCCAGAAATGTGAACGGGTAACTGATGAGGTCGGGGGATCCCATTTTCATCATGCGGATCATTGAAACCAGAAAGGTGTCCGGGTCCTCGGCATGGGCATATTGATTGCTGGCTTTGTTGAACATCTGGTCCTGAATAAACCCCGCGGGCGGGCGGCTTCCGGAAAATACCCAGAGCAGGCCTTTGTGAATTTGATCCAGCCAGGCGATCTGCTCATACACCGGGTCCTGGGGATCGGGATTGTATCCGAGGATCAGCCAGGGGCCGTAGCGTCCCGCGCCGGAAAATACGCCGTCCAGGGGTCCGGGTGTCGCCCCCAGCATCTGTCCGTTCAAGTGAATAATCGCCTTGTTAGGAATTAAATCCGGTTTGGTGATGGTCCCCACGGTGCAATCGTAAACAGTCGGGAACACATCCACCAGGGTACAGGCCCGCTCCAACAGGGGGTCCGGGCAGGTGGTGTACACCCGGCTGATATAACCTTCCTTCATCAACAGAGCGGCACACCAATGAGCCCAGCCCACTTTGGATTGCTGTAAATGAGTTTCGAAGATCCCAGCTTTCTGAGAGGCGGTCAATTCCGCCACGCAATTCTTCAGATTCTTGGGGGAAGCGTGATTGTAAGCCTGGGGATAACTGGTTTTGATCGCTTGAATCCATTCCTGGGCGGTGGGCATTCCCGCGCGCAGGGAACATTCGTCACCCATCAGCAGGGTGCCCCCTCGTTTCGCGATCTTCGATTCAACGAGGTGGTCGATAAATTGATTGATGACGCTGGAAAATTTCATGAACCCTGAAAAATTAAAAGAGTTGATTCATACTTTCCTGAAAACCCCTCAGGCGGATTTTATTTTTTTATAAAACACATATCCTGCGAACACGTTGGAACCCACCGCGGTAATCGCGATAAAAATATTCAATTGATCGACCAAGGCCATCACAAACAGAAAATACAGAAAGTCCCGGTTGGCCAATTGGTCCGCCCAGCCGGAGGATTCGTATTCGCTGCCGCCCCTCTCTTGAAACACGGAAGCCCGCAACAGCCACAACGACATCACCGCACCGGCCATGGACAACAGACCGCACAAGATATAAATATCGTTTCCCATGGTCCGCGCCACGCCCCAGCCGATGCCGAGGAACACCGCCCAGTGAACCACGTTGTCGCCGATGACATCCAGGATCATGCCGAAGCGGGATTGCTGAAACCGGAGCCGCGCCACTTCGCCGTCGGTGTTGTCCAGCCATGCCGAAATCATCAGCAGAACCGCCCCGATCATTCCCAGACCATAGGTCCCCTGGTAAAAAAACCAGGCCGACCCCACACCCACCACCAGATGCATCCAGGTGATTTGGTTCGGAGTCACTGACGTATCAATCAACAAGCGGGTGAACTGCCGGGAAAAATGCCGGCTCACCCATCGGTCCATAAAACTGTCGCTGGCCATACCGCCCCGGGTCAACAGGCGTTCGCGTTGAACCTTAAAATCCTCTGCCCGCCGAACCTGCATGGCGGGACTGCCGGTCACCACCATTAAACGATGATCGGTGTTTTCCACCGGCCCGGGAGTCCACACCGGTTCGACTGCGGCCTCACCGGCCTTGTCAAAATAGTCCATCACCTGCCGGACCGCGCCGGGTGACGTTTCAAAGCAACCCATCGTCCGGGCGTGTTCCGGTTCCAGCGATCCGTCCAGGGCCGCCGCAATATCGGCCTGGTCGTGCAACGCCGCACCGTTTATCACCAGACGGCAGGAGTTTTCCTGTACGATCCGGTCCAGGGTTTCAAACTCTGAAACCCATTCCACTGCGCCCTGCACCCGGGAATCCTCCGTCAACGGGGTCAGCGGATTGCCCCCCGGAGACGAAAGCTCCGGATGATAAATCACCACTCGTTCGACCCCACCCTGGTGCAGGTTCAAAACGTTCAACAACAGAAACGGAACTCCGACAATTTTCCTCAGGTACCAGTCCCGCACATCGGACCCGTCCGCAGGTGAAACCAGGATCAAAACCCCGCACACCGGCTTCTCCGGTGGTTTTTTCCGGGGAGAATGGGCCTGTGCATCTACGGTCAAAGGTGTATTACCACGGTTGTTTTCACTGACTCTGAATAATTTTAGGATAACAGGAAGATTATAGGATTCAAGTGGTTATATAACTCAAGCGGGGTAAAAAACGTTGGCCAAATGGCCCCTGGGACTGTCCCCATCCGGCCCCGAAAGAGAGGGGCTCAAGACCTCCACAATTTTCTAATCCGGCTCCTGGAGCAGTTATCCGGACAACTAGCGGAGGAGAGATAACCTACCGGGGCGGGTGCCTCTAAAAGTTGCTCGTATCTAATTCCGGCCGGGTACGGCCGCCCAAAAATTATTTTAACTTATTGAATTTTAAAACTTTTCACGATCTGTCCCGGCTTGGCCCGAAGCCTCGGACGCACCCCAAAGTTTGGCATCTTTCAAATTTTTGAAGCGCCGGTTCACATAAAAGGAGCGCTGGGACCCTCTTTAGTATTAAAGTATAATGGACGGAAATCAACCCGGGCCCGAGGGCCATTAGGAATTCCATGCCGCAGGATAAAATACTCAAACTCCTGGAATTGACCAAATCCTCCAACGACGCCGAGGCCCTGAACGCCATTCGCAAAGCCAACGATATTCGCGAGAAGGCGGATATGCAGTGGGAGGACGTGTTCGCCAAGACCATCACCACCTATAAACCCTCCGACCTGCCGCCGTTCTTCAACCGGCGGCCGCAACAACCCCAGTTTTTAACCGTCGAAACCATGTTTCGCGAAATCCTGCGCCGCGATCTCAGCGATCTCTTGCGCTCCAAGATCGAACAGTTGAAATTCGTCTACGAATGGACGCAGTCGCTCGACGGCGAAGAAGTCAGCACCCTCATCAACACCTACAACCGTAATTGTTTTTAAAAATCAGTAACATCCCGCCGGTTTTGCCTTACCCTGATAAAAAGACACTTTTAGGGAGTTGACCCATGGGATACTTTTTTCTTTGGTTGGAAACGATGGCATTGGCCTGGTTTCTGGTGGCCGTGGTGTTTTCTTTTACCGGGCGGTTGAAAAAATGGCCGGTCGTTTGGCCTATTCTCATGGCGGTTATAATCACTGTGCCAGCTGTCCTTTTATCCATTTTGTCGGGAAAAATTTTTTTCCTCCACATCCATCCGCAATGGCTGTTTCCCTATAATCTATCCTGGACCCTGATTTTCCTGGCCGGGACCTGGCTGCTTATCCGGCAGGGACAGCGCCCATCCAGGGAAGCCCCGGCAGCCGCTTCCTGGTCCCGTTCTAAATGTACCGGAGCGCTTCTTATCCTCCTGGCCCTGCAATGGAGTACGATAAATTCTCTGGACAACACCTCTATGGTGAAAGCAACGGCGGCTCAAACCATGGCCCTGACCCGGACCCAAGCCATTTTTCCTTCTCCTCCTGCCAAGGATGAAGACGCGGTCGAAATTTATAATCAGGCTGAAGAAGAAATGGGAAAGTTGCCCGGTTGGCTGTGGGAGGCGGCCAAAGACCCGGCCTTTGACACCCGATCGGATAAAACTCAAACTCTATTGCAGGACAAGCATAAGGCCATCGCTCTATTGAAAGAGGGATCCCGGAAATCCCGTCTCTATCACCCGTTAACTTTGACTTTTGATTCTGAGATACCCAGATACGCTCCTTTCCGAAACGGCGTCAACCTGCTGGCGCTGGAAGCCCGCAATTTTGCGCGCAAGGGGCAAATGGCCGCTGCATTGGCCAATATTTCTGACATGGAAAATATCGCGGAACAGATCAACCAAACCCCCACTTTGATTAGTACTATGGTGGCAAGCGCCATTCATTCGAATTCCAAAAATACCCTGGAAATCATACTGGCCGAATCGCCCGGTCATTCCAAAATCAAGGTTAACCTGCCGGTAAAAACCCACGATCAAATATTGCAGGGTCTTCAAAAAAGTTTGGTCATTGAAGATGCCATGCAGGATTTCGGTATGGCGGATATTTTAATCAATCACCCTTCCATGTATTTATTCAGCTATGCTTTCGATGAAAGCTTTTGGGGTGGTTTTGAAAACAAGCTGTACCGTGTCTTTCTTTACCCGGACGATCTGGCCTCTCATGGAGACTATTTCAAAAAGGTTTATGAGTTTACGAAACAACCGTATTATCAATCCGGTTCGGAATTCAAAGAATGGGAAAACCATTTAGCGGAAAACATTGAATTAGGGATAATGTCATCCATTGCCCTTCCCAGTATTTTCCGGTACTTTGACAAGACAACCTACCACCAGACCGAATTTCTTCTGGGCAGACTGGGACTGGCGAGCGCCGCCTACCGTTCCGATCATGGCAAATATCCGGCGACGCTTAACGCGCTGGTGCCAAAATATATCAGGGAAATCCCGAAAGACCCGTTCAGCGGCGAACCGCTTAAAATGCTGGCGGTGGATGGCGGGCTGATCCTGTACGGAGTCGGGGAGGACCTTAAGGACGACGGCGGGCTGGCCTACGACGATATTAATAAAACCGGCGACCCCGCCTTCTATTTAGGTTCCGCCTTCAAAGAACACCGCCTGAAACCGGCCATCGAAAAACAGCGCCAGCAAGAGGCAAAAAGAACGAACAAAAGGAAAAAATAGATTCTCCGCTCATTTGCTTATTCATCCGGGCGGATGAGTGGTCAAACCGCTCTCAATGATATAAACTGGGGCCATGCAACCCAAACTGGTCACCCTCGCCGCGTTCAACATGCCCTACCAGGCCCACCTCGCCAAATCGCGCCTGGAGGCCGAAGGCATTCCCGTGTTCATCCGCGACGAACACCTTATCAGCATCAACTGGTTCTACTCCCCGGCTCTGGGCGGAGTGAAAGTGCAGGTGCCGGACGTCCACCTGAAAGAGGCGCGTGAAATTCTCGACTCGGTGTCGGACGTCGAACTGCGGGACGAGGAAGCCCTGCAGGCCACCATGCCGGAAGAACCCGGACCGGAACCGCCGGAATTGATGGAATGTCCGCAGTGCGGAAGCAAAGGATTCGTGGAGGAGCTCCACTATCCCGTCGAACGGTTCCTCAATGAATTGCTGTTGGGATTGCCTTATCTGTGGCTGGGACGCCCGCTCCAGTGCCGCGCCTGCCGCCACACCTACCGGGCACAGTAAACGCTCCCTTCACCCGCCGCCCTTTTTGTCATACACTGACGGTATGGAAACCCGATTCGTCACCATTGCCAGCTATCACATGCCCCACGAAGCAGAGGTGGCCGCGTCCTTCCTGGAGGAAAAAGGCATCCCGACAATGATTCGGGACAACAACACCAACCCTCTGCAAGGCGGGTATGTGGAAATTCGCCTGCAGGTGCCGGAACAGGACGCCGACGACGCTCTTTATATTCTGGACACAGTGATGGATGAGGGGGTCGATCTGCTGGAAGACATCGAAGAGGATTATGAAATTGAAGAGAAGGAAGAAACCGCTGCGTCCTGGAAAGACCCGGATATCAACCCGGTGGTTTGCCCGCGGTGCCTCAGTGTCAATGCCCAAAAAACCCTGCCCAGCCCGGTCCCCGGATGGCTGAACGCGCTCCTGCTCGGCATCCCAAGAATGTTCTTCCCCGCCCAACTGCAATGCCGGGGCTGCGGCGCTATCATCCAATAAACTTAAATCAGGTCGTATATTCCGCGTTGATGCGGACGTAGTCGTATGACAAATCGCAGGTGTAGGTTTCGGCTTGGGCTTTGCCCAGGTGCAGGCCGACGGCGATTTCGATTTCCTTGTTCTTCATTTTTTTCCGGAGCGCGGACGCGGACACGCCTTTCACATGCTCCCCGTTTTTGACCAGCCGGGTTCCGTTCAGCACCACCTCCAGTTTCTCAGGCTTGATCGGCACTCCCGCGTTGCCAACGGCGGCGATGATCCGCCCCCAGTTCGGGTCCTCGCCGAACAGCGCGGTCTTCACCAGCAGGGAATTGGCGAGGCGCTTGCCGATCCGCTCCGCCTGCTGTTTCGTCTTCGCGCCGCTCACTTTAAAGGTGACGAACTTGGTGGCGCCTTCGCCGTCCTCCACAACTTTAAACGCCAGCGTTTTGCACACATGGGTCAACGCTGTCACGAAATCCCGGTAAGCCTTCGATCCCGCTTGGATGGACGAGTTGCCCGCCGTGCCGTTGGCCAATAACAGCACCATGTCGTTGGTGCTGGTTTCGCCGTCGACGGTGATGCAGTTGAAGGTCGGGTCCACCGCCTCTTTCAAAGCCTTGTGCAGGGCGAATTTGCCGATCCGGATGTTGCTGGCGAGGAACGCCAGCATGGTCGCCATGTTCGGCTGGATCATGCCCGATCCCTTGGCGATGCCTCCCACCACAACATCGCCATACTGCACCGCGCAGGTTTTGGACACCAGGTCGGTGGTCAGGATGCCTTCCGCGGCCTGGACCCAACCTTTCGGAGAAAGTTGATTCACCAGTCGGGGAATACTCGCTTCGATTTTGTTCACCGCCAGCGGTACGCTGATGACGCCGGTGGAAGCGGTCAGCACTTCTTTCACCGGAATGCCCAGCGCCTTCGCGGTCGCCGCCACCACTGCTTGGCAATCCTTCACGCCCTGCTCTCCGGTAAAGGCGTTGGCGTTGCCGCTGTTGACGATTATGGCGCGGCTGGTTTTGGAGGTCTGGAGCGCTTTCCGGCTGATCGGCACCGTCGGCGACACCACCTGGTTGAGCGTGAACACCCCGGCCGCCGTCGCCGGCACTTCGGAGACAATCAGCGCGAGGTCCTTGACGCCCTTCTTCTTGAGGCCGCAGGCCACCCCTCCGGCCAGAAACCCCGGCACCCGAACCTGTTTCAGCTTTTTCAGTTTCATTATTTTGAATCAGGGGAACAGCGGGGGATGGTCGAGTCCTGTGGTCTCGCCGATCCCCAGCATGAGGTTCATGTTCTGAATCGCTTGGCTGGAGGCGCCCTTCATCAGGTTGTCGATGGCGCTGGTGATCACCGCGCGGCCGTTGCGAGCGTCCACCTGCACGCCGATGTCGCAGGTGTTCGACCCCGCCACATGGGAGGTGTTGGCGTACCGTCCCGGCGCCAGCACCCGCACGAAGGGT
>SMVT01000001.1 GCA_004357365.1 Nitrospina sp. | reverse complement strand
GTTCTTCAAGAAAAACTATCACGTGTCCCGCGTCGGGATAAAAGAAGAGGTTGATTCAGATGTGTATCCGCCTCCCGTGAAATTGGGTGTCGAGTACCAGGGTGATTTTTATACCGAAGTCCTGATCCTCCCGGTGCCCGCTTTGATTTCAGACAACCTGCTCTCCCAGATTGAAATCCCCGTTCAGGACGATTCCCTCGAGGCGGTGTCCCCCTTCGGCGATTATCAAGGAGACCTGAATTGAAGCGCCGTCTTTTTGAAAAAATAGCTTTTTCCATATTTACCGCGGTGATGGCGGTCTCTCTGCTGAGTCTGGTCCTGTATTTGGACCTGAAGGACGAACTGCCGCAACTGCCGGACAGCCTTGAAAAAATTAACCTCAGCCTGCCGACCGAAATTTATTCTTCCGAGGGGAATGTGATCAAGGTTCTGGGGCAACGGCACCCGGTGCCCCTGGATGAAATTTCCCCGCGCTTCACCCAGGCCATGATCGCCACCGAGGATTCCCGGTTTTACAGCCACAATGGGGTCGACCACATCGCCCTGGCGCGCGCCATGGTCCGAAACCTTCAAAGCATGAGGATTTCCCAAGGCGGCAGCACCATCACCCAACAGCTTTCCAAAAATCTGTTCTTCTCCTTCGAAAGAAAATGGATCCGCAAACTGAAGGAACTCCTCATTGCCCTGCAGATGGAAGCCACCTTCACCAAGGACGAGATTCTCGAGGCCTACTGCAACCAGGTGTATTTCGGGAGCGGTGCCTATGGCGTGGAGGATGCCTCGTTGGTTTATTTCGGGAAGCGGGCCAAGGATTTGACTCTCCTGCAGGCAGCACTGCTGGCCGGCCTGCCCAATTCCCCCAACAGCGCCAATCCATTTAATAATTTCGAACGCGCCATGAATCGTACACGAACCGTTTTGAAACGCATGGTCCGCTCCAACTTTATCAGTCCCATCCAGATGGAGGAGGCGTTGGAAACCGATTTGGAACTGGTGCTGCGCCGCCTTCAATCCAATCCCAATCAATACTTCCTGCAATTCGTGATCGACAAACTGGAAAAGGAATACGGCAAGGAGTTTGTGCATTTCGGCGGTCTCAAAATTTTTACCACCCTCGATACCCGCCTCCAGCAGTATGCCCAGCAGGCCGTGACCACTCACATGAAAGTCCTGGACCGGCGCATGAGGCCCGGCGAGGACGGGGAGCGATTGCAGGCCGCCGTGGTCGCCCTGGAAAACAAAACCGGCGCGATCCGCGTGTTGCTCGGCGGACGGGATTTCGCCCAGAGCCAGTTCAACCGCGCGGTCTCCAACAACCGCATGGCGGGGTCGTCTTTCAAGCCGATCGTTTACCTGTCGGCCATGGAAACTCTGGGGATATCCCCCGCCACACTGATGAGGGACGAACCGGTGGTTCTGGAAATTTCTCCGGGGAAAACCTGGGAACCGAAAAACTTCAATGAAACTTATTACGGGGATTTGGTCCTGAAGCGGGCCCTGATGAAATCCCTCAACGTGATTTCCGCCAAGCTGGTGTACGATATCACCCCGGAGCGGGTGATCAAAACCGCCCGCCAGATGGGCATCACCAGCGACCTGGGACCCCACCTGTCGCTGGCGCTGGGTGCCACCGGCGTCTCGCCCCTGGAAATGGCCGGAGCCTACAGCGTCATCGCCAATCTGGGAATTTTGAACGAACCCTATGTGGTGGAACGGATCGAGGATTTTCGCGGCAACACCCTTTACGAGCATTTCTATTTCGGCGTCCAGCGGTTTTCCCAGAAATCCATTTACCCCCTGCTCGACATGATGCGGGGTGTGGTGGAAGAGGGCACCGGAAGCGGGATCCGGCGCATGGGGTTCCGGCATCCCGCCGGCGGCAAAACCGGAACCACCAACGATTACAAAGACGCCTGGTTTGACGGCTTCACCAAGGATATCTCGGCTTCGGTCTGGGTGGGGTACGATAGCAACGTCTCCATGATCGACCGGCAGGGCCGGGGACTGACCGGGGGCAGCGCCGCCGCACCCATCTGGGCCTATTTCATGAAAAAAGGGTTGCAGGGGAAAAGCCAGGTCAACTTTCCCGTGCCGGAAGGCATCCGGTTCGCCGAGATTGATGAGGAAACCGGTTTTATCGCCAATCTGAGTACCCGCAAAAAAATAAGGGTTGCCATCAAAAACGAGGTCGTGCTGACACTGCCGCCGTCAACCGATTCGGTCCAGGGGTTTTTCCCGTCCATCGATCCCATAATCCCGAATCCCCAGAATATAGAGGAAGATGTTTTACCAGAGCTTTAAATACTATTTGGTACGCACCGGACTGTCGCTGTTTCTGGTTTTGGTTTTCGGCTACGCGATCCTGTTTTTCCTGCACGAGGTGGCCCTGCCGGAGGTGCATTTCAACGACCTGTGGATTAAATGGATTGTGGTTGGGGTCTGTTTTTTTTTCGGGTTTGTGGTGTTCGGCATGTTTGGCGAACACCGGTTTCTGCGGGCGCAGGCCGGTCTCCGGCAAATCGACCTGAAACAGGTGGGGCCGGAAATCAGAAACCGGTTCCAGGCCCTGGTCCACTTCACCGAGTCCTCTTATTTTCTGCCCGCCCAGGGGCGCGTTCTGCGGGAGCAGTTGGTTCAGAATTATGCCGAATTTCTGTTGAGCACCGGTTCTGAAGATCCGGAAGCCCTCAACACCTTTCTGAAGGCCTTTCTGCAAGATCCCACACAAACCCGCTACCGGAACGTTCTGGTCTCCGCGTTGACCCGCAAGGAGGAGTTGGCCGATCAGGAAATCGACTTGGAGCTGGTGATTTTGAAGACCGAGGATTATGCCGACCGGGAATTGCTGAACCACATGGTCACGGTGTTTCTCAAACAGGAATGCTTCACCAATCAATCCGAGCCGGTGTTTCTGAAAGCCCTGCAGTTGAACACCGGTCAGCGGGAACCCCTGGTGGAGTTCATGCTCCCGCACCTGCTGGAAAAAAAGCGGGCCGATTATCTCGCCGTCAATTTTTATCTGGAATCGCTGACCGCCCTGCCGGAGGATCAGCGCGGAACCCTGATGTACCTCATCGGGACCAGCTATTGCGAAAAACGGTTCAAGGTGCTCGATCCCGATCTGCATACCCGGTGCAAACAGGTGTTCGACACGCTGGAACACCGGACCCAAGAGCGTCTCCTGCGCCTGGCTCAGGAGGCCCGGGTGTCCGAGCGATGGAAAAAGGTCACCTTGTTTCACCCCGAGGACAAGCGGGCCCTCGAGCGGTTGAAGGTGGCGACTGGGTTGAGTCCGACCGGTCTCCAGGTTCTCGCAAAAAAAGTCGCGGTGCTGGGAAGCAGGTTGTTCAACCTGGTCAAGAACATGGTGTTCAAGGTATTCGACGGATTGAACGTTCTGGGAGGCCTGAGCATCGCCACCAAGCTGGTCCTCGCGGGGCTCTTCCTGGGCGGGATGTTTTATGCCGCGGTGGCGGTAGATTGGAAAGCCCTGATCTCGGCCCCCCAACCCGTGCCGATAGCTCCCCCGGAGCAAGCGGCGGTTCCCCCGGTGCAAGTTTTTACCCTCCAGGTGGCCGCGGTAAAAAGCCAGAGCCAAGCCGACGCCACCGTCCGCCAACTCAAAAAAAATAAGGTGGAAGGCGTGTATGTCATGAAAACCCAACGTATAGAGGGAGGATTCTGGTATAAAGTCCGGGTGGGAAAATTCCGCGAACGCGATACCGCGGAAAAAGTCGCCGCCAACCTGATGAATCAGAAGAAGATCCGATCCTATTTTATTATTGCGCTGGACGACCGGCCTCCGACCCAATAATCCGCGCATTCATTTAAGGACACCTGCCTCTCAACGAATCATGACCGAATCCCTGGAACTCGATACCGACCCTATCCAACCCTTTGTGACGGAACAGGAGCTCGCCGGCCTGCAACCCGAGGTGGACCGGGTTCACCAGGACCTGGAATCCGGTAAAGGGCCGGGATCGGAATTTCTAGGCTGGCTGCATCTGCCCTCGCAAACCACGCCGGACCAACTCAAGGAAATAGAAAATTCCGCCGCCTGGATCCGGGAACACTGCGAAGCCTTCGTGTCCATCGGCATCGGCGGTTCCTATCTCGGGGCCAAGGCCGCGATTGATTTCGGATGCCATGCGTTTTTGAATCAGCTTTCTCCGGCCGCGCGGGGCGGACCGATAATGCTGTTTGCGGGCCACCACATCAGTTCCGACAGCCTGCACGATCTCTTGCAGATTTTGGAAAACAAAAAGGTGTGTCTGAACGTGATCTCCAAATCCGGAACCACCACCGAACCGGCTATCGCGTTTCGCCTGCTCAAGCCGTTCATGGAGAAACAATTTGGAGCGGAAGAAACGCGCAGGCGCATCTTCGTGACCACCGACCCGGATAAGGGAGCCCTCAAGCAGTTGGCGGATGAGGAGGGGTATCAACGGTTCGTGATTCCCGGCAATGTCGGCGGACGTTATTCGGTTCTGACTCCCGTCGGATTGTTGCCCATCGCAGTGGCCGGACTGGATATCAAAGCGATCATGGCCGGAGCCGCCGATTGCGAACAGCAGACCTCCAATCATTCCGGCCTCGACCAGAACCCCGCTTATCGCTACGCCGCCATTCGCAATATGTTTTACCGAAAAGGGAAAACTCTCGAGCTCATGGCCGCGTTTCACCCGGCCCTGAAAACTATGGTAGAGTGGTGGCGGCAATTGGCCGGGGAGAGCGAGGGTAAGGACGGCAAGGGCATTTTTCCGGCATCAGCCGAATACCCGGGCGACCTGCATTCGCTGGGACAATGGGTGCAGGAGGGCCACCGCATTCTGTTCGAGACGTTTCTCCGGGTGGCCGCTTCAAATCATGCGGTGCCGATACCGGAATCCCCGGAAGACCGGGACGGCCTGAACTACCTCGCCAGCAAAAGCCTCGACGAGGTGAACGATAAAGCCTGGCAGGGCACCGCCCGGGCACACCTCGAAGGCGGCGTACCCAACATGACCCTGACGGTGAAAGACCGCAGCGCTCATACCCTGGGCTATCTGTTCTATTTTTTCCAGCGGGCCATTGCCCTGTCGGCCGGCCTAATGGGCGTCAATCCGTTCGACCAGCCGGGGGTTGAATTATACAAAACCAACATGTTTCGACTATTGAACAAGCCAGGTTATGAGAAGGAAAATAAATAGTGGGGACCCTCAGCAAAGATTTGAGTGAAACCGTTCATCGTATCGCATTCCAGGATATCCGTCCGGACAAACCTTCCAATCAATACCCAAGCGACCCGCTATTGGCCCGCCTGAAAGAGCTGGGCTCCGAGTTGTGGATCGATACCGGGGATCTGGAGCTGGCGCAGTCGATCTGGAAGACCGAACTGACCGCGCTCACCACCAACAACACATTGGCCAACCAGGTGGTGCAGAGCGGCGTCATGGACGCCGTGATCCAGGAGACCGTGGACAAACTCGCCGAAGCCGCATCCGGCCTCAGCCGCGAGGAACTGATAATGGAAGTCGGTTTTGTGATCAATTGCCGCATCGCTTTGAGACTGGTCGAGGCGTTCAAGGTGAAAGTCAGTGTCGAACTGCACCCCGCCATTTCGCGCGACATCGAAAAAAGCGTCGAGTACGGCAAACGGTATTTCGCGGTATGTCCCGACTATTTCATTGTCAAGGTTCCCCTGACGCCGGAAGGCCTGCTGGCGACGCGGCGGATACGGCAGGAAAACATCCCGGTGAATCTCACCCTGGGTTTTTCCGCGCGCCAGAATTACCTCGCCGCCCGGCTGGCTAACCCGAACTATGTCAACGTGTTCCTGGGACGGCTCAACGCCGTGGTGGCGGACAACTCCGCCGGCAGCGGCGAATGGGTCGGCGAAAAAGTCACCCTGCATACCCAGAGCGCCGTGGAAGAAGTGCGAAACAATCACGCCGCTGTGAAAACCCGTCTGATCGCCGCGAGTATACGCAACGGCGGCCAGGTGGCGACCCTGGCGGGGCTCGACGTGCAGACC
>SMVT01000048.1 GCA_004357365.1 Nitrospina sp. | reverse complement strand
GAAAAATAAAACCTATATTATCCCTCCGGTAGGCGGCCAACTCATTGCGATCCATCTGGTTCAGAGATTTACCATTGAAAAGGATCTCGCCGGAGGTCGGCTGATCCAAACCGCCGATAAGATTTAAAATAGTCGTTTTTCCGGACCCGGAAGGCCCCACGATCGACATGAACGCCCCCTCTTCGATTTCAAGGCTGATATCGTGGAGAGCGGTGAAATCCTGACCTCCTACACGATACACTTTCGATACATGATCTATAATTAGCATAAGGTCTCTCAGAAATATGCGATTAGAGCCAGGCCGGCGCTGGATTCGGTTCCCGTATAAAAAAATGGAGATTCCCGGAACAAACGTCCGGTATTGTTATCTCCACTGATACTGCCCCCAATCCTCGCCACGGCATATAAATAAACCTGATCGCTAATATTGTATTCGATTTGAGGGGAAATTTGAAAACTCTGGTCGCCTAAATCGAAAAAGAAAAACAGGCGCCAGACCACATCAATCCCCACCGGTTGATCCAGTTGCAATCCCATAACCTGTAGGGTCCGGTCTTGCTTCAAATCGAGATTGGTAAATTCCTTTTCCTGGGTTCTCAGGAAGTATTCGACAAGCACATGAAGGCCCTGCCCTATATCAAAAGTGTAATCGGCACCCAGAACCGTATCAAACCTTAAAGGATCGCCCGGTCGGTCCTGCTGTATATCCAGTCGGCTTTCATTCCAATAACCGATGATTTTCTCGCCCTTAAGATGATAGCCCATCTGGATCATCTCAAGGTTGAAATCGGCCAGGAAGTTGAGATCGGTGGCGGGATGATATTGGAAAACGACTCCCGCCTCAATGGGGCCATAGTTTCCTTCTCCCCGCAAACCCACAATGGCGTGGTTTCCCCTTTGCCCCGGCACCGCCCAGCCCTGAACGAGAGACGTGCTGCTCGGGAAATAAGTCGATCGCACCCCATCCACACCTCGTGTCAGCGGAATGATCCCTGAGATCACGCGAGTGTCAAAAAACCCCAGCGGGCGAAACAGGGTTGATGCTCCGAAAAGAATTTGCTGGCGGCCGCCGCGGATTTTAAAGTCGTCCTTTTCATAACGAATCCAGGCGCGGAAGAATCGGGCATCGTATTCCTCCACCAGGCCCAGTTCTTCCCGGATGCCTCCGGTATAAAGCAAATCACCGACCACTTCGTAATCGAAAATATGTCCGTCTTTTTCGAAGAGGTTACCGACCAGACCGTTTCTCAGTTCCACTTCATTATCGAAATGGGAGAAACCGGGAGGCGGATCGAACAACACCTGGGAACTGGCGCGGAAGCGTCCTTCGTAACGCCAGTCGAACGCCCATAAATGCGTGGGAATCAATACCAGCAAAAGACCGGAGAGATAGAAGAGTGATTTCATTTTCGGGAAATCAAATGTTCGAGAGCGGTCTCGATTTTTTCACAAATGGCCTCCCAGTTGAAATGAGTTTGTACCGCGCGGAGACCGTTGTTGCCAAGGGTATTCATCTTGTCAGGATCCCCGAGCAGATCCTTGATGGGCTTCATCCAATCCTGCGGATTCATGGAATGGATCATCACCCCGATTTCATGCTCGCGAAACAGGGCATCCAGTCCGCCCACGGGATTCGTGATAATCGGCCGCGCGCAGGCCATATACTCAAATATCTTGAGAGGGGATATGCCTGTTTCGTTCAACCCCTCTTCAAAATAAGGGGCCAGGCAAATATCCCCGGCATTGATATAGACCGGAACTTTTTCAAAAGGGACTTTCCCCGCCAGAATAATATTTCGATGCATTTGTTTTTGGCCAATCCATTCCTCCAGGTCTGCCTTTTTTTCACCGTCTCCCACAATCAAAAGATACAGATCGGGGATATCCTCAACCAGATGGGACATCAAAGGAACCAGCCGGTCAATGCCATGCCACTTTTTCAAAGAACCCACGAACACCAGATAGTTTCCGTCCGGCGGCAAACCTAACTGGTTCCGGCATTCAGTTTTATCCATCGGCCGGGAAAGTTCCGGATTAGCGCCGTTGGTGACGACCAGAACCGCTTCTGGATTCACTTCGTAATTCCGTACCAGATAATCCCGAATCAAAACCGAAGGGGTCACCCATTGATCCGACAGCTGGTAAATGATCCGCTCCATGAAGATCACAAAAGAAATCCAGCTTTCGGAAACATTATTGATTTTCATTTCTACCGGGGCCAATCCGTTGACCTCAACGACATACTTGAAGCGGAATACGCACTTCAGGAGGGTCGCCATCCATTCCATGGTCTGGAGACGGGTATAGACAACATCAGGTCGGGATTTTAGGCAATAAAATAAAAGGATAAAAAACAGGGAAAGATAAAACGAGAAGAAGGTGACCCCCGGCTTTCTGAAGCCTACCGGAACATAAACCAACCGGACGCCCTCCAGTTCCCGTTTCCTTCCAAGATTGGGAACAAACAAAACCACCTCATGTCCCATGCGGGAGAACTGCCGGCAAAATTCAAACACGTGGCGGGTACTGGCGTCTTCGGTGGCGGTGTTGATCCTGGCGAGATAAAAGACTTTCATGATACCCGAAAAATGTTTTTGCAAAGGATGAAACGAACATCGGTCGCCAACTCAGTGTCGCATATTATTCAAATGAATTTCCGGTTCTCTTTGTGGTTTGTGACCGCCGTCGATGTCGGTACCCTCGGGTTCGGCTGACGGGTTCGGTTGGAAGGCTGGGGTGGGCGCCTGCTAGAGTAATTTTTTAAGATAGGGAATCAATTGGTCCGCTCCCACCGAAGGACTCCGGGCCCTGATGGTTCCTTTGGAGTCGATGATCAGGACGGTGGGCATATCCCTCTGGACGTAGGCCTTGTGGACGGTTTGATCCGGATCCAGCAGGTAAGGAAAATGCAGCGGCTTGGGGAATCCTGCCAGGTAGTCCTGCACCGCCTGTTTGGAATCGCCACTGGCGTTGATTCCCAGAATCACCAGCTTATCTTCGCCCAGAGCATTACGGACTTTTTCGAACTCCATCGCCTGGTTCATGCAGGGAACGCAAATATGAAACATCCCGATCAGGACCACCTTACCCTTCAACGCGCTCAAAGTGTAGGATTGGCCCTGGATGGAATTCAGGGAAAAATCAGGTGCGGCATCTCCGACTTTGGGACTGGCGGCCCAGGTGGGATGGGCCAAAAAAACGGATATCAGAAGAATGGGAAGAATATTTTTCATTCCAGGCCTCTTGTGTGGAATAAAACGGTTTTTTCAGGGCTCTATATAACGGACAAGTTCGTTTATTCTAAGATAGGCCAGCACGTTTGCAAAGCTAAATATTCCAGCCGAATGATTAAGCGCTTTTAATATCCCGTTAACCGGAAATTAATCGAGGGGGGGCTACAATTAAACCAGTGAAACCAACTTATTCAGGTTCGAGGTTGATGGCCTGGAAATCACCTTTGAAGAGGTTTAAGTGGCACTTGAACTTGTCAACGGTTTGATATATGATTCCGCTGGCAATCTCTAAACCACTTAATTTTTAAGATGTTTAAAATAATTTTTGCTTTATTTTCGGCCTTGGCCCTGGCCTCCCCGATCCAAGCTGGGACCCTTAAAGGGGAGGTCAAATATACGGGAAAAATTCCGGATCCGGTGGTCCATCAAACCGGAAAATTCAAGAAGGTCTGCGGACCGGAAATTCAAGGCGAGTCTTTAATCCTTGAAAATCAAAAAGTTAAGAATGTGGTGGTTTGGCTGGATGGGAAAATGGCCAAAAAATTAAAAAACAAACCCGGAACCTATAGCATCAATCAGAAAAATTGCACTTATTCCCCACATGTTCTGGCCATGCCCAAAGGTTCGGAACTGCAAATTTTGACCAGCGACCCCATCAACCACAATATCCATACGTATTCCTTTGATAACGATCCTATCAACATCATGTTTTTGCCGGGACAGGATTACAGCCAGGAAATGGAGGAGCCGGAAGTCGTCAAAGTATCCTGCGATCTTCATGGCTGGATGGAAGCCTACATTGTGGTCACCCCTAATTCCTATTTTGCGGTGACCGGGAACGACGGCGCTTTCGAAATCAAAGACGTGCCCCCGGGCAAATACACGCTCCGATTATGGCATGAGGAGCTGGGTGAAGAGTTCCGGAAAATAGAAATCGGGAAAAATGTGACACAGGTAAATTTTAATTTCACGGAATTGGCGACTCCGGAATCTCAATAAAAAGCAACAGCACCGCCCTGTAAGGGGACCCATGGACATTATTAGGGAGCACGATTCATGGAAAAGGCAAAACTGTTTTTCAAACTGGCCCTGACCTCATTGGTCTGTGTCCTGAGCACACAGGCCTGGGCCTATCAGGAAATCGAAGTCCACAACGGCGGAACTCTGCAGGGAAGAGCTGTTTTAACGGGAGGTGTCCCCCAACCCCGGGTGTTTCATCTGGTGCTGTTCCCCAATCTGGACATGTGCGCCGAGGTGGATACCGACGACGAAATGAACCGTCTCCTTTTTGACTTTAGCACGGATAAGGACAGGGGATTGAAGGACGTGGTGATTACCCTGAAGAAAGTCGAAGCCGGCAAATCCTTCCCTAACAAGCCGATCAATATTGTCTCCGAAAACTGCAAGTTTCTCCCGGCAGTCAACGTCATCCCGCAAGGAGGAACGTTCTTTGTCGACAATCAGGATGCGGTCATGCACAACAGCCAGGTTTACCAGAGCGAACGCGGGAAAATCATCCTGAACATCCCCATCCCGGCGGAAGAAATTTCCGAAGGCAGGGTGCAGTTCCAGAAACATTACAAGATCTTTCAGATGATCTGCGGAATGCACGAGTTCATGCAAACCTGGGGATACCGGGTCCAGAACCCGTATTACTTCCTGACCCAATTGGATGGAAAATACAAAATCGATAACATCCCCCCCGGCGAGTATGAAGTCAACGCCTGGCATTATTTGATGAAACTCCGGTCCAGCATAATCAAAATCTCCGAGGGAGAAACGGTGAACCTGGACTTTGAATTCAACGGAGACGAAGTCATTCGCCCCTTTTATGAAACCATCAAATCCGGGCGGATCAAAAAGGATGCCCGGATTCCGGGAACCATTCATTAAATTTATATTGGCGGCGTGTGCAGATCATAGAAAAAAAATGTTGAAGACACAGGCTGCCCAATGGCTTCAGGCCGGATTTCTGGCAGGCTTGATGGCGATCCTGTTTCCCAGCAATCTCTCCTTGGCCTTTACCTCTCCCAAAACCTCCGACGCACCCGAAACCCTTTCCGTGGGCGGTCAGGAACTTCGCTTCAAGGACCTTAAAAATCCCTTCCGCCAGGATTCCAATAACCTAAAGAATTACATTAAAGAAGGTGGCATAACCTATTTTAAAAATTGTTTTTTATGCCATGGGGATTTGATGGACGGCCGCGGCCTGTTCGGCGACCGTTTCTTTCCTCATCCGGTCGATTTCAATCAAGCCATCGCCGAGAACAAATCGGAAAGTTATTTTTTCTGGAGAATTATGAAAGGGGCCCAAGGTTTGCCGAAGGAACTTCAACCCGGGGAATCCGCCATGCCCGCCTGGGAAGGAACTCTTGCCGAAGATGAAATATGGAAAGTGATTTTATTCATCTTCGACAATGTCAAAAATCCCGTGGTTCCCGATCCGCCCGCCGAGCCTTCGGTGGAACGGGGTCAACTCGTCTATAAGGAAAAATGCGTGTACTGTCATGCGGAGGATGGCAGTGGCAAGGGTGTCTCGGCGTTTTACTCCAGTCCGCGCCCGCGCAATTTCATCAAAGGCCAGTATAAGTTTCGGACCACCCCTTTCGGGAAAATCCCCACCGACGACGATCTCTACAAAATGCTGGTGCGGGGCATGCCGGGCACCACCATGCCTTCCTGGAAACATTTTCCGGAGGTCGATTTACATAGCCTCGTACTTTATTTGAAAACGCTTTCCAAAAAGTTCGCCAAGTTCAAGAAAAAAGGCAAAACGCACAAGTTGATCAAAATCGAGTCCCCACCTCCATTTGACGATCAAAGTCTGGAGCGCGGAAAAAAATTTTTCGCCGCCACCTGTTCGGGCTGTCACGGCCTGAAAGGTCGAAGCGACGGCGAATCGACCAAACGCAACGTCGATATTGGGTCGGATGCGATTCGCCCCAGAAACCTGACCCAACCCTGGACCTTTCGGCGGGGCAAGAGCCCGCAACAGCTCTTCCTGACCATCCGCACTGGCCTTTCGACCACGGCGATGCCCCGGCATTCCAAGCGTATTTTTAAAGACCGGGATGTTTGGGACATCGTTCATTACGTCGCCACGCTGTCCAAGAATAATTCACGGAATGTGGCCCGGAAAATAAAAGCCGTCAAGACGACGGGCGTCTTACCCCTGAATCCGGACGATGCCGTCTGGGCAGACGCACCTGCGTTTAATGTGCCGCTGGCCGGACAAATCATCCAGGCGGAAAAAGCGTTTTACCCGACGATTGACGATGTCAAAGTTCAGGCCCTGCATAACGGGGAGGAGCTCGCGATCAAGCTGACGTGGGACGACCCCACCTTCGACCCCATTTTAAAAACGGTGACCGATGTTCAGGAGTCGCCGGTACCCCCTTTGCCCCCGCAGTTTCAAATGGAACCGGAGGAAAGCGAACAGGTCCCCGAAGAACCGAAACCGCAAAAGTATCCCGATGCTATTGCCCTCCAATTTCCAGCCGCCGCATCCGCCGATGGATCACTGCCTTATTTTTTGAATGGCGACGAGAGCCATCCGGTCAATCTCTGGCAATGGCGCTCCCACCCCAACCGGGTGTCGGAACTGACGGCGCAAGGGATGGCACACATCACCGAACATCCCGAATCCAGCCAGCAGGTCCAGTCCAAGGTCATTTTCCGCTACGGGCAATACCAGTTGGTCATGAAGCGCAAACTGTCCACCGAAGACAAGGAAAACGATATCCAGTTTGAAGCAGGCAAAACCATCCCGTTCGCCATCAACGCCTGGGACGGGAACATGAAAGAGACCGGCACCCGGAAATCCATTTCAAGCTGGTTCCAGATGACCCTGGAGTAATAGTCTGCCGCCAGTGCCAGGACCCGTTAAAAATTTCAGTTGGAGATTTTGAGGGTGCCCAGGTAAGCCAGCAGGTGGCGAACTTCGTCGGTCGTGAGGATGTCCTTGAAGTTTCCCGGCATGATGGAGATTTTCTGAGTTTTAAATTTCTTGATTTCACTCTTTGAGATATGCAGCTTGTTGCCTTCCTTGTTCACCAGGTCGATGGAGGAGTCGTCTTCATTCACCTTCACGCCAGTGATGAATTTTCCCTTCTTGGTCAGGATCAATATGGAAGAATACCCCGAGGTGATCACTGCCTTGGGGTTTAAAAGGGATTCCAGCAGGAAGCCCTGGGTCCGGCTGGTCCCGACGAAGCTCAAGGCGGGGCCGACCTTCCCTCCCCGGCCGTTCACCGTATGGCACTTCCCGCAATTGGCCTTGCCCTCGGCATCGAAAAACAGTTGTTTCCCTTTCTCAGGGTCCCCCGGAGTTTTGAGGTAGTCCTGCCAGCTCTTCTTAACCCCTTCTCCCTGCAGACTGGACAAAAAAGCGGTGATGGTCCGGCATTCCTCATTGTTCAGGCCCAGGTTGGGCATGGGGGTGGCGGGTTTGAGGCGTTGCGGATTACCGGTCCAGGTGAAAATCCATTCGGGGGTATAAGAAAATCCGGCGCGGGAGAGATCGGGACCCACTTTCCCGCCTTCATCTTCCAGCTGATGACAGGCAAAGCAACTCTTCT
>SMVT01000047.1 GCA_004357365.1 Nitrospina sp. | reverse complement strand
GGAAGATATCCGCCGCGTGGCGGAGTCCATTTTTCAGCCCCGCAAACTCAACGTGGTTCTGGTCGGCCCTCACACTCCGGAAAACGACCGGGAACTCGAGCGATTGATCCGCGAATTTTAACCCCAGCCCGCTGATTCATTTTGAAATCTTCTCCCCTTCGACTGATTTTCAAAAAGTATCGGCGGATCGCAATCGTGTCCCTCGGCGTGTTTTTTGTTTGGGGATGCGGGGGATCCGACGCGAAATATTCGAAGTGCCTGGAAGACGGCGACTGCACCATCCGGATCAATGTGAAACTATTTTCCGGGGACATTCCCGTGTCGCCTGATTCGAAGTTCTGGAATTCGCCCCAGGGGCCGGCGAAAACCTCCGTCGATTTGGGACCGCAGTTGATCACCAACCCCCAATGGCCCAACCCTTCCATTAAAAAAGTTCTGATCAGCGTGGCGCGGACGGAAATCCAGATCGCCGTCCGCCTGGAATGGCAGGACGATTCGGTGGACCGGGGCATTGACCAATCGCGTCTGTATACGGATCAGGCGGCGATCATGTTTCCGCTCAATTCCAACCAAGAAGTGCCGCCCATCACCATGGGCGGAGAAAATTCTCCCGTCAATATCTGGCAGTGGAAAGCGGGGCGTCAGGTGGCGGCCGACGCGGCTGAGCAGGGTTCGGCTACGCCGTTATCTCCGGTAGAGGATTTGAATGCCGAAGGGTTCAGCACCCTGACGCATCAGGACGCGCAGAACGTTTCTGGCAAAGGGATGCGTTCCGGCAATGGCTGGCAGGTGGTGTTCAAAAGAAATCTGACCAACCCGGACGAGCATGACATACAATTCGTCGGGTCGACACCGATGGCGGTCGCCCTCTGGAACGGCGGCAACCGGGAAACCAACGGCCAGAAGGGTCTCGCCGGATGGATCCTGCTGGATTTCGGGGATGGGACCGATTAATTTTTTTTACCGGACAGGTTATTGCGGAACCGATCGAACGTTCCTTCCAGGTAGGGAATCATCGTGTCCTTCAGCTCCTGCGGCACGAAGTTGATCTTGTCCACCGGCCAGTCTTCGATCTGGTGAATATCCAGCCCCGCTTTTCGGTACGGTCCCTCCAGAGCCTCTTCATAGCCATAGACCAGCGCGCTGGCGTAAACCCGGTGGTACAGCGCTTCGATCTTTTCGGGGTCGTGCAGGCCGCCGACGAAACAATCGAATAAATCCTGGATAATGGGTTCAGCGTGTTCGGCGAAGTCCGGCGTCAGCGCGGGCTTCAGTGTGAAGTAAATGATCATCGCGTCCTGCAACATGAACTTCAGTTCATCCTGCGCTTTTTTAAGGGGACGATGATTGATGTCGAGCAGTTCCTTGATCTGCTTAACGTTCCGTATGGCGTCGTAAATGATGGACTCCGCCCAGGTGGCGGTGTTCCAGACAAAAAACGCGCGCACGAACTTGACGCGCCCCGTCGCGTCCCACATCTGAAGCGTGGTGGTGGGACGAATTTTGTTGGTGCACGGCACCTTTTCGCCCCAATGCGGATCGACGAGATCCAGGTGGTACTTCCCGAAGTGGGTCTGCAGGGTTTCCCGGTAAATGTTAATGAACTTTTCGAAGTTGTCCGGCTCGTCCAAGGGTGTGTTCTGCGGCAGGTTAACCAGCGAGTACAACCGCACCACGTTGGTCCGGGAGACGCCGATGTCATCCGCCACCAGGTAGGTTCCGCCCCACATGCCGGCGGTGATGGGAATATCGATTCCGGTTTCCGCGTTCAGCCGGTCCCGCACCCTCTGCGCGGTGTGGCCGAACAATTCATGGAGATAGTACAGATTGATCCTTTTCGGGCCGGCGAACAAGGTTTCGGGCAACTGGGTGTCGATGCTCATCATGGGCGCGCCGTCTGCGTGTTCGGGTTAATCCGTGATTGCTCCGCGGGAGGCTGTGGAGACCAGCCGGACGTACTTGGCCAGTGCGCCGGACGGGTATTTGGCCGGGGGTGCCTGCCATTTCGCTTTCCGCTGTTCCAGTTCCTGGTCGCTGACGTTGACCTGGATCAGATGCTTCTCGATGTCGATGGTGAGGGTGTCGCCGTCCTGCACGAGGGCGATGGCGCCACCGACCTGGGCTTCCGGCGCCACGTGGCCGACCACCAGTCCATACGTCCCGCCGGAAAACCGGCCGTCGGTCAACAACCCGACTTTGTCACCGAGACCCTTGCCGACCAGGGCCGACGTGGGGGCCAGCATCTCGCGCATGCCCGGGCCGCCCTTCGGACCTTCGTAGCGGATGACAATGACATCGCCGACTTTGATTTTATCGTCGATGATGGCGTCCAGGCATTCTTCTTCCGAGTTGAAAATTCTGGCCGGGCCTTCGATCCGGTACGCCTTGATGCCGGACACTTTGGCGACGCACCCTTCCGGCGACAGATTGCCCTTGAGAATGACCAGGTGGCCTTCCTTCGACTTCGGTGCGCTGAGCGGCAAAATGACGTCCTGATTGGAAGCGGGCTCGCCGGGAACGCTCTGCAGATTTTCCGCGACGGTTTTTCCGGTGACGGTCATGCAGTCGCCGTGCAGCAGTCCCGCGCTCAACAGCATCTTCATGACCTGCGGAATGCCGCCCGCATGGTGCAGATCGACCGTCACGTATTTTCCGGACGGCTTCAGATCGCACAAGTGCGGCACTTTTTTACGGATCGCCTCGAAATCGTCGATCGACAGTTCAACCCCCATGCTGTGCGCGATGGCGAGCAGATGCAGAACGGCATTGGTCGATCCGCCCACCGCCATGACCACGGTGACGGCGTTCTCCAGCGATTTGCGCGTGATGATGTCCGATGGCAGGATGTTTTTCTTCAAGAGCGTAAACAGGGCCAGACTGCTCTGCTGGGCGCTCAATTCCTTTTCTTTGTCTTCGTTGGACATGGTGGAGCTGTAGGGCAGGCTCATCCCCATGGCCTCGATGGCGGACGACATGGTGTTGGCGGTGAACATGCCGCCGCAGGAACCGTAACCGGGGCACGCGTTTTTTTCGATAGCGGTCAATTGATCCCTGTCGATCAAGCCGGCGCTGAACTGACCCACCGCTTCGAACGCGCTGACGACGGTCAAGTCCTGATCGCCCAGGTGACCGGGTTTGATGGTGCCGCCGTAGACGAAGATGCCGGGAATGTTGAGCCGCGCCAGCGCCATCAAAGCACCGGGCATGTTCTTGTCGCACCCGCCGATGGTGATCATCGCGTCCATGCAGGCGCCGCGGCCGACAATTTCGATGGAGTCGGCGATCACTTCACGGCTGATGAGCGAACACTTCATGCCCTCGGTGCCCATGGAGATGCCGTCGCTGATAGTGATGGTGCCGAACATCTGCGGCATGCCGCCACTGTTTTTGATTTCCGCCATGGCGATGTCCGCCAGTTTGCCGAGGCCGGCGTTGCACGGGGTGATGTTGCTTTGTCCGTTGGCGACGCCGATGATCGGCTTCTCAAAATCCCCGTCGTTGAAACCGACGGCGCGCAACATGGCGCGGTTGGGCGAACGCTTGTCGCCTTCCGTGATCAGGCGGCTTTTCCGGTTCAGGCTGTCTTTACGACTCTCCGGCATGCGGGTCTCCTAGCAGGCCCCGGAGTGGGGGAATTGAGGTGATTGGGTCTGGAAAATCGACATCATAACCCCTCGTTGGGAAAAATTGAATCAAAATGTGGGATCAGACCTCGACTCGCTCGATCCGGGGCCGGGACATGTAGCCGGTTTCGGCCTCGGCGTGGGCCACGGCGTAATACACCGGGGAGGGCGCGGGAGTGAGTTTCGGCTCGGGACCCAGCCATTCCAGCGTATGGCGGAACGGCACCACCATCGTCTTGCGGTCACCGTCCCAGGTTTTGTGGCGGGAGGAGCCGTTCGATGCCAACCGCGCTCTCATGAATTCCGGCAGGCGGTAACTGCGCTGGTGGACCAGGTAATCGAGTTGCAGGAGGTCCCACGCCAGCGGGTCGGCGTCGAGGTTAAAGGTCTCGGCAAAAATGCGGTACTGGTGGTCGAGCGACAGCGCGTTCAACACCCGGTTTTCCCGTTCGAGGGCGGTCATCAGTTGCTTGAACAGTTCCACCGGCGGGTGTCGCCGAAACAGGTGATCGAGGCAAAACCGGAACCGGTTGGAATTGTAAAACAGGTCGAACACCTCGGTGAACTGTTTCAGGAACCGGACCTCACCCGCCGACAGGTCTTTGTGCGACAGCAGTTCGTAGGGCGGAAACGACAGATAGCGGTACCGGTGCGGTTCGATCTTGTCGCGAATCGGCGCGCCGGGCAGGAATTTCAGAAAGCCGAGTTGCAGCTCGTGTGGTTTGAGTTTCAGAACCTCTGTGAAAGATTCCAGCAGTTCGTCCAGGGTTTCTCCCGGCAGACCGAAGATGAGGTCGCAATGGATGTGTACGCGGTCCTGCTGGATGAGGGCTCGTATCGTTTTAAATAATTTTGTGTTGCTCTGTTTGCGGTGGATGGCGTCCTGCACTTCTTCGGTCGTGGTCTGGACACCGATCTCGAACTGGAACATGCCCTGCGGCACCGATTCGAGAAAGCGCATCATGTCGTCGTTCAACAGGTCGCCGACCACTTCGAAATGAAACTCCGTGCCGTCGAACTGCGTCAGCCACTGCATGAGACTCATCATGCGTTTCGGATTCAGGTTGAAGGTGCGGTCGACGAACTTGATCTTGCGCGTGCCATTCTGGATGAGGTGCTTGATCTGCTGGCGGAGGTCCGCGTCGTCGAAGGTCCGCACTTTCTTGTCGAGCGCCGACAGGCAGAACGAGCACAGGTAGGGACATCCGCGCGAGGCTTCGATATAGGCGTAGCGGTTTTTGAGTGTGGGGTAATCCTCTGCGATGTACGGTGGATAGAGTTCCGGCAGATCGCTGCCGTAGGTGTTCCACCGTTCCAGTGTTTCCCTCGGCGGCATTTCCCCCTTAGTGCAAAAGTTGAGATACTCCACCCACTTGCTTTCGCCTTCGCCGGCGATGAGTGTGTAATCGTTCGGCAGTTCGGGCTCGAAAGACACCTCCGGTCCGCCCAGCACAATTTTCAAATTTGGACTTTGCTTCTGCAATGTTTCAAGTAATTCGAAGCATTGCTTCCGGTTCCAGATGTAGACACTGAGGCCGAGCACGTCCGGCTCTTGTTTCAGGATTTCCGAGGCGATTTTCCAGACCGGCTGGTTGATGATAAATTCCTTGATCCAGACGTTCGCAAACCCCGCCCGCCGGGCCGCGTTGCGCAGATAACGCAGGCTCAGCGACGAATGAATAAACTTCGCGTTCAACGTTACAATACCGATGGATGGATTCATGCCGCCTAGCATACCATTTTGCATCCTAAGAGGAATTATCTTTTCTGGCAGGTTTTGCAGAAGAAGGTGGAGCTGGCGGTGTGGACTTTGCGGACGCTG
>SMVT01000046.1 GCA_004357365.1 Nitrospina sp. | reverse complement strand
GAATTTTCATTTGTTCCAAACTCCAAAAAATTGAATTGGGTTGTGTTTATAATCTCAAACGGTGGCTGGCCGTTTCCCGGCCGGCGACCCTTCAATACGCTTCGAGTAAAATGTTCTGCGCCGCAGCCACCCCTTTGCCCAACTCCACGGGGTGGCCGAATTTTTTGAGCGCCATTTCAATGGCCGAAATAGCGATGATGGTATCGAATGTATCGACATAACCGAGATGCGCGATGCGGATGATTTTGCCTTTCCACTGATCCTGTCCGCCGGCCAGAGTCACCCCAAAATCATCGCGCAGGCTTTTGACGATTTTACCGCCGTCGATTCCTTCCGGTAAAAACACGCCGGTGGCGCTGTCCGCCGGGGCGTCGGGGGCGATCATCTTCAGTCCCAGCGCCTTCGCCGCCGCGCGGGTCGCCCGCGCCAGCCGGTTGTGGCGTTTGTGGACGTTCTCCAGTCCTTCTTCCTTGATACTTTTGAGCACCGCCCGCAAACCGATCACCAGAGACACCGCCGGCGTGTAGGCCGTGGTCTGGTTGCCCAGATTTTTTCGTTCCTTTTTGACGTCGAAATAACAATGCGGGCACTGGGACTGGTCGGCGAATTTCCAGGCCTTTTCACTGAGCGCCACCAGCGCCAGGCCCGGCGGCAACTCCAGCGCCTTTTGCGAACCGGTGACCATGGCGTCGATCCCCCACTCATCCATCGGCAGGGGAAACACGCCGACACCGGTGATGCCGTCCACCACCAGCAGAATATCGTCGCGGTCGCGGGTCAGTTTCGACAAGGCTTCGATGGGATGGCTGACGGTGGTGGAGGTTTCGCTGGCCTGCACCAGGATGGCCCGGATATCCCTGTCCTTGTCCAGCATGGCTTTGACTTCCGCCGGGTCCACCGCCTGTCCCCATTCGACGTTCAGCCAGATGGGTGCGAGGCCGTAGGATTCGCTGATTTTGCCCCAGCGTTCCCCGAACTTTCCGCTATTGACGACCAGGACCTTGTCCCCCGGTGAGAACAGGTTGGTGATACAGCTTTCCATTCCCCCGGTGCCGGTGGACGCGAGAATAAGGACGTCCTGTTGGGTTTGGAACAAGTACTTGGCGTTTTCCGCCGCTTCCGCGAAAATTTTACTGAATTGCGGCGTGCGATGGTGAACCATCGGCGCGGCCATTTCCAGATTGACGGTTTCGGGAACCGGGGTCGGCCCCGGGGCCAGCAAATACGTTTTTTTCATTGGATCCTATTCCTGATAAATGAAGGTTTATGAGGTCGCGGGCCCGATGACCCGGGTCCCGGCAATTTTATCGTGCCAGGTTTGATTGTTGCGATCCACCAGCGCCCAATAAAATCCCAGGCCCAACGGCAGGAGCGATACGGGATAACCGATGAAAAACCGGATCGATGCGGCTCCCCAGCTCACCGGCCCTCCGTCTTCATCCGTGACCCAAAGGCCCAGGATTTTTTTCCCCGGAGTCTGGCCGCAGGCGGCGGTGAATCCAACAAAATACAGGCTCCACACCAGACCCGTCATCAGGCTGTACAGCGCCACCAGTTGCGCACCATCCGCGCTGATCCGGCCCGTAGCCGCCCATCGGATCAAAGTCTGCACCAGATCCAATTCCGATTGATGGACCAGCGGCACCGTGACTAAAGTACCCAGTATTTCCAACAACACAATATCCAGCAAAAACGCAATATAACGACGTCCGAAACGGGCTGGTTTCATGGAGGAAATCAGGGAAAAGGTGAATGGCAAGCGCCGGGACAAATGCTGTTCAGTCCCGGTAGGTGGACTGATGTGTCCGACCTATGGCCCTGAACAGACCGGAACCGCCAATTCCTGTTGGATACGGGTTTGCAATACCAATTTATAAATTAAAAACGCCTCAAAATCCAATACTTTCCATAAAATGCGGAAAAAATAGCCTTTGTAGCATAAAAGCGGGAAAAAGCCAAATTTCTTGATAGGTTTGGCCGATTTCAGCCGGTAGGGTGGGGTCAAAAATCCTTCAAAAGGGGGTCATCGCAAAGGGAGGGGGGAGAACTACTTTTTCAGGTCTTCTTCAGGTTCCTCGGGGGATTCCATTTCCAGCTCCATGCCCTCAAATTCCAGTTCGGTGTCGCCGTCTGCGGGTTCCGCCTGCGGTTTCACGTCGAGGGCGGGTTCCGGGGCGTCCAGATCCACGCTGTCGATGTCGAATTCGATTTCGCCGGTGTCCTCCTCCATATTCTCGGCGGGATTTTCGACCACGGCATCATATTCCGCATCTTCGTCAAGGACCAGCGAGGGTTCATCGTCCAGGGCGATTTCTGGTTCTTCAGCAATTTCCAGGGAAGGTTCGTCATCCAGGGCGATTTCCGGTTCTTCCTCCGGCAACTCCAACTCCGCTTTGGGCTCCGGTGCAGTGTCTGCTGAAGGTTCGTCGAATCCAAATCCTAGACCTTCCACTTCCGAATCGAAACCGCCACCGCCGAAATCCTTGTCAATCGCGGCATCGGCTTCAGCGGTCTCCGAGGAGTCGCCTTCCGGGCTGATGTCGACCGATGGTTCCGCTTCGGGTTCCAATTCCGGCTCGGAAGCCGCGGCTCCCGGAGCGATATCGGGCATGCCCGCCGCTGCTATCGGCGGCGCTTCGACATCCGAGTGGGGGGCCTTGGAAGCGATCACCTGTTCGGCCAAAGCTTCAGAGAGATCCAGCTCGAAATCGTTGGGTCCGATATCATCCGAATAAGAGGTCAACCCGCCGGTTCCACCGGTATCAAAATCACCGGCGCCCGAAGGCTCGGCGGCATAACCGGTTTCGTAACCTTCAGATTCGGCCTCGCTCAGGTCGAGGGCGTTGTCACCCACGCCGTGGTCCCCGCCGGTGTCATAATCGTCGGTGAAGCTGTAATCTTCCAAGCCGACACCCGCCTCGTTCGCTTGCAGGCTGGTGGCCATTCCACCTTCACCCGGCGCCATTTCGAAAATGGTGAACAGGTTTTCCTGCCCGATATCAAAGGCCGAGGGCGCAGGCGCATAAGGCGCCATGCAACAGCCGCATTTCTTCGACGGTTGGAAAAATATGTAACCACAGTTGTCGCATTGCATGATTCAAGAATAGAGGATGAGAAAAATAACGTCAAGGAAAATAATGCATTAGCCGGAGCTGATAGAACCGGGCGGGGCCGGGATCGGGTTATTCTTTCAGCGGCGGGACTTTCCCGCACACGTATTCGGCAAAGGGGAAGGCGCAGGTAAACGCGGGGGAGACGGCATTGAGGATGTGCATCGACCGGTCGTCATGTTCCAGCACAAAATCCATTTCCAGTTTTTTGCCGCGGAGGTCCAGCAGTTGCGCCCGGATGCCCGGCGGCCCCCATTCCTTGAACTGGCTTTTGTGGACGCCCTCCAGCAGGTTCGAGGCCAGGGACACCAGGTGGCCCCGCGAGTATTTCCGGATTTCTTCGAAGGCCAGCCGTTTGAAATCGAAATTGGACGATACAAACAGGCCGGCCTGACGAAACAGAATTTCCAGCAATTCGGCGGAGTTGAAATTTTCCATCCCTTGATACTGCTCCCGCCAGAAGGCCGGGGTGGCCGTCGGCCCGATTTTGGTGTGGCCTTCGGCGGTCACCGTAAAGTGAACGCCCAGGAAAGGATTGCGCAAATCGGGCACCGGGTAGATGTGCGTGCGCAGGCCCCCTGCCGATTCGCTGGAATACAGGTACAATCCCTTGAACGGCAGAATGCGGTAGTGCCGGGAAAACCCGAAATCGCGCCCGATGGTGTCGGCGTACAATCCGGCGCAATTAATTATGTACCGGGCGTGATAATTCCCCGTCGAGGTGTGGATTCCGTTGGCGGTGCGTTTCAGGTAACGGACGCCCGGGTGCACCTGCACGCCGTGATCCCGTACGTCCTGTTCGAGGCGGGCCATCACCTCATAAGGGTTCACCGACGACGTGGTGGGGGAGAACAGGGCACGCTTGAAAGTTTTGACCCGGGGCTCGATGGCCTCCGCCTCTTTCTGGTCGATGATCTGCAGTTCGACCCCGTTGTTTTCCGCCCGGCTCATCAGTTCATCCAGCCACTGCAAATCGCCTTCGTTCTGGGCCACCACCAGTTTGCCGCACTTGTTGATTTTGAGGCCGCGGGATTCGCAATATCCGGTCAGCGCCCGGTTGCCGTCGCGGGTGAAGCGGGCCTTCAGGCTGTCAGCGGTATAGTAGAACCCGGCATGCAGGACGCCGCTGTTCCGGCCGCTGGCATGTTCGCCGCAATGGGATTCCTTTTCTATAAGGACCACCCGGGACCCGTGAAACCGTTTGCGGAGTTCGCGGGCGATGCTCAGTCCCATAATGCCGCCGCCAATCACCAGAAAATCCGATTCGACCGTCATAGGTTCCTTATATATGGGAGATTTCAACCGTTGAAAAACCGAGGCTTGTCCGTCGGCGCGGGAATTACCTTAACAAAATCCCCCATCAGTTACCAGAGCCGGGCGATGGACGTTGAAAATCGGACTGAATCCGATACAATGCCGGTGAGCCCGCGAATCAAGTATGCGCCTTTTCAAAAGGAAATAAATCCGTGATCAATCGTCAGGACATCGAAACCCAAGAGAATGAATACTTGGCCCCGTATGCGGTCAAAAGCGGGGAAAGCTGGGGCCGGGCTCATCCCGAAGAGGAGCATACCTACCGCACCCGGTTCCAGCGGGATCGCGACCGGATCATCCACACCTCCGCGTTCCGAAAGCTGGAGTACAAAACCCAGGTATTTGTGTATCACGAGGGCGATTATTACCGGACGCGCCTCACGCATTCGCTGGAGGTGGCGCAGATCACCCGGTCGATCTGCAAATCCCTGCAGTTGAACGAAGACCTGGCGGAAGCCATCGCGCTGGCGCACGATCTCGGGCATCCGCCGTTCGGCCATACTGGACAGGACGTGCTCAATGAACTGATGAAGGACCACGGCGGGTTCGAACACAACCGCCAGAGCCTGCGCATCGTCAACGTGCTGGAAAAACGCTACCCGGAGTTTGACGGATTGAATCTGACCTGGGAAGTGCAGGAGGGTATCAGCAAACATTGCCGCGATGCGGACAACCCACTCCTCCGGGAGAAAGCGCACCGCTATCCCTCGCTGGAAGGACAGGTGGCGGACTTCGCCGACGGCATCGCCTACAACGCGCACGATCTGGACGATGGCATCACCTCGAACCTGCTCGACATCGGACAATTGCAGGACGTCGCCCTGTGGCAGGAAAACGAAAAACTGCTGGAGCAGAAATACACGAATCTGGATTTCGAGCTGAAAAAATACCAGGTCGTCCGGCGAATCATCAACGATCTCATCACCGATTTTCGGAAGACCACGCAAGCCAATATCGAGCAGTACGGTCTTGGTTCCGTGGGCGATGTCCGGTCCTGCACCAAGCGCGTGGCCGGGTTCAGCAAGGAGGTCGACGAAAAGAATAACGAACTGAAAAAGTTTTTAAACAAAAACATGTACCATCACCGCCGGGTGCGGCGCATGGAGTTCAAAGCCGAAATGTACCTGACCGAGTTGTTCAATGCCTATACCCGCATTCCGCAACTGTTGCCGGAGAGCGTGTTCGCCAACGAGCACCAGGGCCCCTTGCCGCGGCGCATCTGCGATTACATCTCCGGCATGACCGACCGCTCCTCCATCGACGAGTACAAAAAACTCTACAGCCCCGACGTGAAGGATTGATGCCCAATAAAAAAGGCCGTCCCGAAGGACGGCCCCGAATGAAGTTCAAGTGAAGGCAACGTGCCACTTGTCATTCCATATTTTTCCCCAGAAAAAACATAAATCCCCCTATCGCCAACACTGCCAGGGCTCCCATTAAAAATCCTCCAGAACTTCCAATATCCAGCCATTCCATAGGTGCACCTCCTTGGTGGAACCGGTGATCTTTGAGGCTTGGGGCCCCCTGGGGGCCCCAGCCTTTCCCCTAAAATATGTGAACCGGTGGCCGATGTCAAGGGCTCCCGGAACTTGTTGTAAACAAATGGTTCGCAGGCGCGAAAGACCCGCTTTTGTCGGCCGGCCGGATGAATTACAATAACTTGCGGATTTTTTTGGGAGAACGGCATGAAACCATTGACGATCGCTGTTCTGTGGGGGTTCGGCCTGCTTCTGCTGACGGCCCTGGCTGGGGCGCAGTCCGCCGAGGACTGGTACCGCCAAGGATTCGAACATTCCTTGCAGGAAAACAGCCCGGCGGCGATTCAGGCCTACCGCAACGCGCTGGACCTGCGTCTCGATTGGGCGGAGGCGCATCACGCGCTGGGAACCTTGCTGTTCCGTTCCGGGCAGGGTCCCCAGGCGATCGCGCAATTTAGAATGGCCGCGCGTGCCTACGCCCGGCGCCAAGACGCCCAGGCCGTTACCAACCTTGGTATCATTCGCCGCAACCTCAAACAGGCCTATCGGGAACTGGGGCTTGATCCCAAAGACTTCGAGCAGATCGAATCGATTCCCGGCCTGCCCACGGCTCCCAAATGGCGGACCGCCGGCACGGGTTTTCTCGCCGGAGCGCAGGGAACCGTGTTGACGTCCAACCATGCGGTGAAAGACGCACAAAAGATTCGCATCCGCCTGACGGACGGGTCCACGCATCCCGCGCGTTTGAAGAAATCGTTCATGGTCTACGATGTGGCGGTGTTGGAGATGCAACCCTCCGGGCCGGTTTCGTTGAAACGGCTGTCTCTCGGAGATTCTTCTCTGATGAAAAAGGGCGATCCGGTTTATGCTTTGAATGATCCCCAATCCGCGGACTCCAGAAATGGAAATCTTCTGGCGGTGAACGCGCTCGAAAGCAATAAAATTATTTTTCATGTCGGGATACCCGCCGGCCCCGGGGACAGCGGCGGCCCGGTGTTTAACCACAAAGGCGAAGTGGTGGGAATGCTGTTGACCCGTGAGGATATACAAAAAATTTTCCTGCGCATGAAACCGGTGCCGGAGAATACCAGCTTTGCCATTAAATCGGACTATCTCCGGCAAACGTTGAAGCGGGTTTCGCGAAGTGGCGAAACGAGCCCTTCGGGCCACCCGGCAACCGGTTCCCTGGCCGCGTTGACCGAGGTCATCGCCAGCGGAACGGTAATCATCGAAGTGTCTCCTTGAGCAGACATTCATGAATCACCGCCATCCAAAAACCTTCCAACTCTTTCCACGCGGGCCGGTCTTCGGCCTGTTGCTGGGCGTGTGCCTGATGTTGTGGGGGGCTCCCGTCCAGGGATCGGAGGTGATTCTCCAGTTGTCCGGCGACGTGGAATACCCGGGTGTTCTTTCCTTAAAGAAGGGGCACAACGAAATCAAACGCCTCTGCCTGATCGGCGTACAGGGCAAGGGACAGGTCGACCGGGAGTTCATCCGCAGGGTTTCCCAAACGGAGATTCCTTCGGGCGATTATCGGGTGACCGGTCCGCTGGCGAATGAGAACTGGCCCGCTGGCGTGTTTCTCAAAAACGGGGCGTTGCGGTTTTTACCGGTCCGCGCCGACGGTCACCAGAAAATGCAATCCACGGGCAGAAAAGGATTGGCCATCCACGGCCGCGATTTTTATCCCATCGTCATGCCGCTGGCGGATAAAAAAGAACTGATCGGATTCTACAACGATTTGCTGTTCGAACGGTTAATCCGCCATTGGGGGGCCCTGCGCATCACCAACTGGGACATGGACCGGCTGCACGATTTCTGGTCGCGCAACACCGTGTCGCCGGACGAATGGCAGGTGCGTGTCACAGTTATCGCTACGGAAAAAATCCTCAAGCTTTGCAAGCCGCCCGTCGTCAAACGCAAGCCGGATTGACAGAGAGACCTTGGCGTAAGTGTAAAAAAAGGACGGCCCTATAATAATTCCCCTCCTTACGAAGGGGAGGAATATTTAAAGTTCAGCGTAACGCAAAGGTCTCATTTGTATAATGAAGCGACCTGATCGGCGTAACCGTTGTAGAGCAGGGTGGCGACGGTCCGGTTTTCGCCCAAGCGAGTTTCGACGGTCTGGTGCCAGCGGGCGTAGGGAACCTGCGGCACCACGTTGGCCTCGAAATCGTATTCCAGCGGAGACATGTCCTGCCAGAAGATACGCGGCGCCTCGCGGGTGAACTCCATTGCGACAATCGACTTGATGCTTTTAAACCCGTACTTCCACGGCACCACCAGGCGGATGGGCGCGCCGTTCTGCGGGTTCAGGGAATGACCGTACATGCCGGTGGCCATGAATGAAAGATCGTGCATCGCCTCCGCCAGGCTCAGTCCTTCGACATAGGGCCACGGTTCCCAGAACCGGTCCTTCTGCCCCGGCGCGATGTTGGGGTTAATGAACGTGGTGAACTTGACGAACCGCGCCTGCGAAAGCGGTTGTGCCAACTCGATCAATTTCCGCAGGGGGAAACCCGTCCAGGGAATGACCGCCGACCAGGTTTCCACGCACCGCAGGCGGTACACCCGCTCTTCCTGGGCGAATTTCCGGATCAGGTCGGCCACGTCCACCACCCGGGGTTGTTGGACCAGACCTTTGATGTGGATGCTCCAGCCTTCGAGCGGAAGCTGTTTCGCCAACTGCCGGACGCGGGCCTTGTCCGGGGTGAACTCGTAAAAATTATTAAATCCTCCCGTCAGGGATTCCGAAGTGATCAAATCCCTGCCAGACGTTTGCGCCCGGGCCGTGGCAGGCAGGAGCCAACCGGCCATCACCGCCAGGCCGGCATGACCCATCCCCTCCAAAAATTTCCTGCGGTTCAGGTACACGTCTTCCAGGGTGACTTCGGATTCGGGGATGTCCCACGCCCGGGAAAGATGCAGGGCCGGAGCTTTAGCCATCGGATAAAAGGGTATCTTCATTGATTGCTCTTCTCTCCAGGAAGATCATAGATACATCGAAAGCCCACGGAGTTCAACGAAACGTTCGGGTCCAGTTTGAACCGCATCCCGGCGTGAACATAATAAGCCGTGTTGTGCCAGCTTCCGCCGCGCACGATTTTCTGGAAACCCGTGTCGGGGCCTTTGGGATTCTTGATACGTTTTTCCGGGTAAGGCCCGAACCAGTCGCCGACCCATTCCCAGACATTACCGTTCATCTGATGCAAGCCGTAGCCGTTGGGCGAAAATGAATTCACCGGAACCGCACCGTCATGCAATCCTTTTCCAAAATTCCCTTTGGAACCATCCGGACGATTGCCGAATCCATAAGCAAACCCGTTGGGACCCCGCGCGGCTTTCTCCCATTCCGCCTCGGTGGGCAGACGGCCGGCTTGGTGCTGGCAGAACGCCACCGCCTCCTGCCAGGTCACCAGCGTCACCGGGCATTCATCGCAGGCCGACACATGGCTCCGCCGGTGTCCGGGTTGCCACGATTCATACGCCTTGTTGGAAATTTCAAGGCGGTCGATAACAAACGCATCGACCCAGACTTTATGAATGGGACGTTCCCGTGCCGTTCCCGCTTCGGTGCCCATTTGAAATTCGCCGGCGGGAATCCGGACCGGCGCATCACGGTTCTCCACCGCCGGGGCTTCGGCACACCACAAGGCCGCGCATCCCAGGGAAAACAGGCACACTATGAAACTAGGGCGCGGATTCATCATGATTCAACACCAGCGTCTTCCAGAAGCTGACTACTTTGTTGGCGTTTTTATCTTTATTGGCGCCGTCCCAGACGGCGAAGGCCAGAAGAAAATGGCCGCCCTGTTTGAAATGGACGTCCTGCCGGCTGGGGGTGACCAGGTCGCGGACGAACACCACCCTCCACTGGCCGTCCTGCCACGCCCCCTGACCCTGCAGTTGCTGATTCTGTAAGGATTGCACGGTGAGCGAACCGAACCCCGAGGCGTTTAACTCCTCCACCGGCGACTCGCTGAACGGGTTCACGTAATGTTTTTCACTGCGGACGGCAACGGATCGCGCCGGATTCCCTGTGATCCGCTGGCCGGCATCGGCTTTCCAGTGCCAGATGTTGACCGGTTTTTTGCGCTCGCCCATGCCGTAAAACGGGCTGTCCGCTACCGGTCCGGGGTGCAATGCAAATTGAATGGCGGCTTCATCCAGGTAACCGGAGTGGGTGACCAGGGCTCCGTCCGGTTGAGAATCGCGCCATGTCAGGCGGAACGCGATCCGGCGGCCGTTGTGGACTGACTGGACCTGCAGGCGGCCGATCGGGTGTCCGCGGAATTGCACGGGGTTGAGTCGAATGGTTCTCGACGGCACCTGCTTCCATATAGGATGGAACGGGTCCCGTGACAGCGGCTCCGCAATTTTTATGGAAGACAGCGGCGGGTCCTTCGATTCACCCGGCATTACCGGGGAAGTGAAACGTGATTGCAGGTAATGCACCAAGTGCCAGCGTTCGTCCTCGGTCAAATAATCGTAAGCGTTCATCGGGGTGCCGTCCATGCCCGCCACCAGCGTTTGATAAATGTCGCGGCTGGAGGCTCCGGCTTTGTAAAGCTCCGGCCGCTCCAAATCGTACACGTAGGAGGTATGGCCCCAGATATCGTCCAGCGAGGCGTCGAGCGGACCGGACCGTTTTCCGTCCTTGCCGTGGCAACTCCCGCAACGCATTTGACGGTACACCTCCCCGCCCTGGCGGACGGACAGGGGATCGTGGGGCAACTCCAAGCCCACGCGGATGCGGTAGTCGGGGATTTCCCGGTTGAACCGTCCGGAAAACGTTTTGATGTAGGCCACCAGCGACCGGATTTCCAGCGGGGTCAGTACCCCGCCCCAGGGCGGCATCGAGGTTCCCGGCACCCCCTGCCGGATGGTGCGGGCCAGGTCCTCGTCCACCGGCAGGGCGTTGTTTTGGGTGGAATGGAATTTGAAAACGCCCGAGCTCAAATCGCGGGGTTGCGGGGACAGATAAGGGGTGGCGGTGCCGTTTCCCCGGCCCCGGGGTCCGTGGCAGTGGACACAGAATTTTTGGTACACCGTTTTTCCGGCGTCCAGAACCTGTTTTCTTTTTTCAGCGGAGAGCGCCTGTTCCTTTTCCGGCAGGGAATCCTCGATCATTTTCTCCACTTTGCGGGAGTCGACCGCAAAAGCCGGGGGGACGGCGAGGATTCCCGGAACCAGCAGAAGAACCGGGATCCAAAACAAAGTCGAACGCCTACCCGAAAGGCGTTTCGGAATGGGGTGAGTCGGTGCCATGCAACCTCTCTGATGAACCGGTCACATAATAACATGCCTGCTGTTCAAGGCTCATGAAAAGGGCTACAATGGCGCGCTTCTAATCTGTTCGATTCCGGGTCGGGGTTCTTATGAAACATATCCGTGCGATTTGCGTGTTCTGCGCTTCCAGCAACGCCGTGGATTCCGTGTACCGGGACGCCGCGGCCGATCTGGGGCGGCGCATGGGGCAGGCGGGCATCGATCTGGTCTACGGCGGCGCATCCATCGGCCTGATGGGGGCGGTGGCCAGGGGCGTGCACGAGAAGGACGGCAAAGTCATCGGCGTCCTGCCGAAATTTTTCAAGACAATAGAAATCGAATACAGCGAGGCCGACGAGTTGATCGTCACCCGCGATATGCGCGAACGCAAGGCCATTATGGATGAACGGTCGGACGCCTTTATGGTTCTGCCGGGCGGGGTGGGGACGCTGGAAGAGGCGATGGAAATTTTTTCCCTGATCCAGTTGAAGCAGACGGTGAAACCTTTGGTGTTAATCAACACCGAAGGGTTTTACGACGGCATCATCCGCCACTTCGAACAACTGGTGACGTTGAAATTCGCCAAGGCGGAAACCCTGAACATGTACGCGCTGGTGAAAACGCCGGAGGAGGCAATGGCGTTTATAGAAAATTTCAGGCCGCCGGAGGTGCCCGGCAAATGGATTTAAACGGTCGAGGCGTCGACGGTTTCGACTTTGAGATCTTTACTGAGGGTGTCCTTGAGGAATTTTTCGATAAACTCCAGGGTTCCCGTGGTGGAGCTCGGGCAGGTGCCGCAGGCGCCCTGGTAATGTACCCGCACCAAGTTGCCTTCCACACCGAGAAGGGTGATGCCGCCGCCGTCGTTCGCCAGCGCAGGGCGGATGGCATGGTCCAGCATGGCGTCGATCACCTCCGACTTTTGCGCGTCGGTCAGTTTCGGGAAATCCTCCACATGCACCTTCTCCAGAATGTCCGGCGTCTCAGGTACGGGCTGGGCGTCTTCATCGCAGGTTTCGTAAACGGTCATGTGTTGCTCCAGCACGTTTTGCACCGGTTCCATCAGGGTGGTCCACGCCACCACCGGTGATTTGGTAATGGTGGCGAAGTTTTCCTTGATGAACACATTTTCCACGCCGTAAATCTTAAACAGAGCCTCGGCCAAAGGATCTCCCTTGGCTTTTTCCGGAGAGGAAAACGTTTTGGTGCCTTTTTTGATCACGTCCCCGCTCATGATGAACTGGGCCGCCTCCGGGTTGGGCGTGTGATGAAAGGTCATTACCTTGAATCCCTGGATCATGGGGTCGTCCGGGTTGGGGGTTTCCGCTTTTGGAAAGCGTTCTTGCGATTAATTATACGTTGATTTTCATGGAAGTAAACCCATTCGGCCAGAGGGCTGAGGAACCGTTTGTTTTTAGGCACTTGGGGTTTTCCCGGCGGCCTGATAGAAGGCCGGGTTCCGGCGTGCCGGGCGGGAGCGGGTCATAATTTGAGTCCCAGCCGTTTGATACGGGAGGCCAGGGTGGTGGGCCGGGTGTCGAGCAGTTCCGCCGCCCCCCCGGTACCGAACACCTTGCCGCCGCTTTTTTTCAGGGCCTTAAGGATGTTGTCCCGGTCGAGCTGTTTGATTTCCTCAAAGGTGAGAATCCGGTAGGCCTCCCCGTCCTCCCCCTCGCCGCGAACGGGAGGTGATGCGGAATAGGTCTCTCCGCCGGTGGGCAGATCGAAATGGAACCTGCCGGAACGCGCAGTGATGACCGCCCGCTCAATCACGTTCTGCAGTTCCCTGATGTTTCCCGGCCAGTCATAGCCCTGCAGGTGGTTGATCTTCGCCTGGCTGAGTTTCGGTTTGGGATGATTGAACTTCCTGGCGGCGAGCTCCAGAAAATGCGCGGCCAATAATGGAATATCCTCTTTTCGTTTTCGGAGGGGAGGGACCTCGACCGGGAATACATTCAACCGGTAATACAGGTCTTCGCGAAACCGCCTTTCCTCCACCTCCCGTTTCAGATCCCGGTTGGTGGCGGCGATAATCCGCACATCGGCGGTCTGGGTGGTTTCCCCGCCCACCCGCTCAAACGTGCCCTCCTGCAGCACCCGCAACAGTTTGCTCTGGAGATCGAGGGGGATCTCGCCGACCTCATCCAGGAACAGGGTGCCGCCGTGGGCCAGTTCGAACCGACCGGTCCGGTCCTTCACCGCGCCGGTGAAGGCGCCTTTGACGTGGCCGAAAAATTCGCTTTCATACAGCTCCCGGGGAATGGAGGCGCAGTTGACGCGGATCATGGGGCGGGAAGCGCGTTCGCTGCGGTTGTGAATTTCGTGGGCGATGAGCTCCTTCCCGGTTCCCGATTCCCCGGTAATCAATACTCCGGCATCAGTGGGGGCCACCATTTCGATCTGCCTCAGGATATTCTGCAGGGCGGGACTCTGCCCGACAAACCCGGCGAAGGTCTGCAGTTCCTGAACCTCTTCCTGCAGATATTCATTTTCCATCTTCAGCTGCTCCCGCAGACGGCAGATTTCCCGGTAGGCCTGAGCTTTTTCTTCCTCAATTTTCCTGCGCTTCGAGATGTCGCGGCTGAACGCCACCGCATACTCGCGGCCTTCAAATTCGATGAAATTCACTTGGGTTTCGAGCGGCACGATGCGGCCGTCGCGGGTGCGGTGATCGTCCTCAAACACGACGACCTTTTTCTCCTGCAACTCTTTCCAGAATTTCGCCCAGGTCTTGGGGGTGGAGTTGGGATTGATGTCCTGAATGGTCATGCCCACCAGCTGTTCCCGGGTATAGCCCAACAGATCGCAGGCGGCCCGGTTGACGCGCTTGATATAGGCATAACAGTCATGCCAGATGATGGCGTCGTCCGCCCGCTCCATGGTGAACTCCGCCAAGCCCGGGTCGTGTTCAAATGTTGAGTTTTCTGCCATCAGCAACTCCCTGAGAAACCGGGGAAACTGCCCCCGTGTACGGTCTGTGAGGTTTTCATTATATACGCAAATTCGTAATAAAACTACTTAAAATCGTTTATTACGAAAATGAGTAGTTTATCGAAAGTGGCCGGTTGACCACAACCTTTTATAAATAAAGGAGAATTATGATTTTGGAGTTTTGGCACGGTCTCTGCTATATAAAAGTTGAAGAGACACGAATCAGAACTTAAATGACAGGTGACATCATGAAAAAAAATACCAGCCCAAAATCGAAGGGAACAACAATAAAACTCGTCGGCATCAACCATTTCGGCTTGAACGTCCGCAATATGGCTAAGGCGGAGGCATTTTACACCGGTATCCTGGGATTTCCGGTGATCATGCGGACTCAGACCCAGGCCGGACTGCAACATGTCGAAGTGGACGCCGGCAATGTGGCGATCGCTCTATTTGAATCGCCGGAACTCGATTTGACAGCGGCGCAGAAAACCATGACGGACGACGGTTATCTGCATTTCGCATTCGGTGCTCCGTATGATCGGTTCGATGCCACCCTGCAGGCCCTTAAAGAGGGTGGAGTGGAAATGGACGGCGAGCCGCGCGATTGGGGCAACGGGATTTCAATTTACTTTCACGATCCCGACGGCCATCAGATCGAAATCCATTTCGATAAATGACATTTTTTCTTAAGGGCAATGAAAGAAATAAGGGAAAAGGCTCATGAATGCAAAAACGAAAGCACTTGAAATTAATATTTACCCGCCCGAAGCCCAGGGCGTAGGTCAGTTTGACGGCGGCCGGATCACCGAGATCAAACCCATCGGTTTTCCCGGAGAAGGACCGGACGTGCGTCATACGGGTCCGTTGTTCTACTGGGCGTGGGCGACGGCGAAGGGTTACGGCAAGATCGCGCTGCATCCCCACCAGGCCTTCGAAATCATGAGTTATGCCCTTAAAGGGGAAATCGGCCATTACGACACGCTGGGAACCCAAAGCCGGGTGAAAGCCGGCGGCGTGCAGATCATGCAAACCGGTTCCGGCGTATCCCACGAAGAGGAAACCCTGGCGGACCATAATGAATTTTTTCAGATCTGGTTCGAGCCGAATTTACGGGAATCTGTGATCCAACCTCCCACCTATCGGGAGTTCAGTCATGAGGATTTCCCCACAGAGACCCGCGACGGCGTGGTCATCAAGCAGATTATCGGCGAAGGCGCGCCGGTCACCATCCAGGCGGAAGCCGCCATGCAGGACATTCTCATTTCGCCGGGTCACAACCTCCGGCGCGAGTTGGCCGCCAACCGCACGTTGGCCATGGTGGTGATCGACGGCAAAGGGGTGTTGGTGGATGAGACCACGCTGGGCAAACATTATCTCGAACCCCGATATTTTGCCATTGTTCATGCCGGGGAACCGGGGGCTGTTGCCATTCAAGCGGACGCGGACCGTCCGCTCCGCATCGCCTTGATCGAAGTTCCGGCCAAGGTGAATTACCCACTATATAAACAAGGAAAATAGGAGGAATAGATCATGTCTAAACAATTATCGGTTTTGGTGATTGGAGCCACCGGGAACCAGGGCGGCGCCGTGGTCCGGAATCTGTTACCTAAAGGGCATCGCATTCGCACCTTGACGCGCAACCCGGATTCCCCCAAGGCGAAACAGCTTGCCGAGCAGGGAGTGGAAGTGCTGAAAGGTGATTTTACCGACTCCGATTCCCTGGTCAAGGCGGCCACGGGAATGGACACGGTATTTGCGATGACCACTCCCTTTGAAGCCGGGGTGGAGGCGGAGGCCAAACAGGGCATCGCCCTGGCCGATGCCGTGAAACAGGCCGGGGTGGGACATCTGGTTTTTAACTCAGTGGCCAGCGCCGACCGCAACACCGGCATTCCCCATTTTGACAGCAAGCACAAGGTGGAACAGCATATGGCTTCCCTCAAGATTCCTTACACCATTGTTGCGCCGGTATTTTTTATGGATAACTGGTTCACGCCCTGGTTTTTGCCATCCATCCAGGAAGGAACGCTGAAATTCGCCATGCCGCCGGATCGCCCTCTGCAACAAGTATCGGTCGATAATATAGGCGCATTTGCCGCGGCCATGATTGAGCGCCGGGACGGAGTCTTCGGCAAACGATTCGATATCACCGGGGATGAATTGACCGGCAAAGAAACCGTGGCGGTCATTTCCAAAGCCAGCGGCCGGGACATTGGATATGAAGGTTTCGATCCCGAATTTATGCGGGCCGACAATCCTGATTTCGCCGAAATGTTTTCGTGGTTCAATAAAGTCGGATATTCGGTGGACAGCAAGAATTTGCACAAAGAATTTCCGGAAGTGCAATGGCAAAACTTTAAGGATTGGGCGCAACAACAGGATTGGAGTGCCCTTAAATAAATCTCTATCGCTAGGGCTAGATTGTGAAAACTTTTGCGCATAAAATTGGCGCGGTGATGTATTTCATTTGGGGATTGTTGCACCTCAAGGCGGCATTCAGTGTTTACCAACTGGGAACGTCACTAGAAGCGGGAATGATTCAAGCAAGGATCTTTCAAGACGCCTGGAATCTTTTGTTTTTCGCTTTGGTCGGGATAACCGTGGCGGTCATCTTCAACTGGCACAACAGCCGCCTCGGTTACTGGATCAACCTGATCACCGTGAGCGTGACAGACATCGGATTCATTGCATTTGTCTTGTTGCCGGGCTACCTGCCGGTTTTTCCCGGGATTCTGGGTCCGGTGTTCTGGGTGTTGGGAGCCGTATTCAGCACCATCGGTCTTTTCGCATCAGCAAAAAACACACAGACAAAACCTGCAATTGACTCATAAAACAAAGTTCATTTTAATAATGCGCAACATAATTTTGGAGGGGAGCTATGTTAAAGGAAATGAGCAAAAACGTTGTGAAATTGGCCTTATTATCAGCTTCCGTGCTTTTCTTTTTCGGGTGCAATTCCATGCCTGCAGATGAGCAACTAATGGCTGAAAAAACTGAGCCTGCGCAAGCCGCTGAGGAGAAAAAGGAAAATCTGGTGTGGGATGCTGGAGCGGTACAACTGGAGTACCACAAAATAGCTCCGGGGGTGTATGCCTATTACCCGACCGATGCCCAAGAAAAAAATCCTAAAGGATATCCCGTGGCCACCGCCGGTGGATTTGTCGTTGGGGACAATGAGGTCTTGGTTGTCGAGTCGATGGTGAATAAACGGCTTGCCGACCAAGTGTTGGGTTTCATCAAGGAAGTCACCGACAAACCGATCCGCTATCTGGTCAACACCAGTTACCACGGCGACCACAGTTACGGGAATTACGTGTTTCCCAAGAGTGTGTCCATCATCCAGCATCGCAAGACCAAAGAGTTTATGGACAACAAAGAAGGCTTTGAGGCGGATAAAAAATTCATGGTCCAGTACTTCGGCGCCAACCGCGGCATTGAAGACGTTATCGCACGAACGGGGGATATTATTTTAGAAGATGGCGCCTTGTATGAGGTTGATCTTGGCAATAAAAAAGTCGAAATACGTCATTTCGGGTTTGCCCAAACCGAAGGCGACTTGTTCATTTGGGTTCCGGAGGACAAAGTGTTCTGGACGGGGAATCCGGTTGTGGCGCAACCCCCCGCGCTGCCCTGGTTGTTAGATGGAAAGCATGAAGAGGTTTTGGCCACCCTGAAAAAAGTCCGCGCATTTCTGCCGGAAGATGCAGTGGTCGTTCCTGGCCACGGCGTTCCCATTCAACCTAAGGACATTGATTTTAAGATTCGATACCTGGAATCTTTGCACAAAGAAGTGAAAAACGCGGTTGAACAAGGAATGACCGTCGAAGAGGCGCAGAAAACCATCACCCTGCCCGATTTTCAGGGCTACGCTTTATTCGATTGGGTTCATTCAGGAGTTAACGTGCCCAACACCTATAAAGACCTTTCCAAATAAAACATAAAAAAAGGAAACGTGTAATGGAATTTTCGGAAATTGTTCAGCGGCGCCACAGTGTTAAATCCTACGACCCTGAACAATCCATCAGCGATGAGGAACTCAGGGAACTGTTTGATGAGGTGGTCCTGAGCCCCAGTTCGTTCAACCTCCAACACTGGACCTTCATCGCGGTCAGAGAACCGGCTATGAAACAGCAATTAAAGGATGCGGCCTGGGGTCAGTCGCAGATGGAGAATTGTTCCGTCGCCATTCTGGTGTGCGGCAAGTTGGACGCGTATAAGGACGCTCCGGAAATTTATAAAGGGACACCCGGCCGGATTCAGGAAATCATGTTACCCAAAATTCAAAAATTCTATGAAGGCAAACCCCAAATCCAGCGCGACGAAGCCATACGCTCGGCTTCGTTGGCGGCGATGACCTTGATGTATTCCGCCACCAGCCGCGGCTGGGCGACCTGTCCCATGATCGGTTTCGACCCCGAAGCGGTCTCCCGCCTGTTAAACCTGACCCCGAACCTCATTCCCGTGATGTTTGCGGTGCTGGGCCGCCAGAAAGACCCACCGCGCCCCAGAAGCTACCGCCACCCGGTGGAAAAGGTGGTGCGCCTCAACACCCTCGATGGACCGGGACTGACTGGGATGCCTCATCCCTCGAATAAACCCGACCCGGCCCCAATGCCCGCCGGCGCCTGATCGAACCGACCCAGTCTCTTACGAGGTCTTGCGGCTCATATTTTTATAGGATCGCAGGAAAAATCATTTAGAATAGGGATTTCAATGGCATGGAGCGCGGGCATGGGCACAGGCTTCCTGATATTTGACCTCTGCCCAAGTAAACCCGTCTTTTCCGGTGCCATCTCCGACCGTAAACCCACAACCCGGAGTCCGTGTGAGCGATTCGGTGATTCCCGTTCATCAGAAAAAATGTTACGCCGATCCCGCCGACCTGGTTCCCGTTCTCGAGGAGCACCGCAGGGCGGGCCGCAAAGTGGTGTTCGCCAATGGGTGTTTCGAAATTCTGCACGTCGGGCACCTGCGCTACCTGTTCGGCGCCAAGGCACTGGGGGACATCCTGGTGGTCGCCGTCAATACCGATGCGTCGGTCAAGCGCATCAAGCCGGACCGCAATCCCGTCAACCCGGATTACGAGCGGATGGAAATCCTTTCCGCCATCGAGGCGGTCGATTACGTGGTGCCTCTGGAAGACGACCATCCCGGCCCGTTGTGCGCCTTGCTGAAACCCGACGTTCACACCAAGGGCACGGATTACGCCGACCGTCTGGAGCAGATGCCGGAATACCCCATCGTCAAAGCCTACGGCGGCGAGGTGGTGATCGTGGGCGACGCCAAAGACCACAGCACGACGGAAATTCTGGCCAAGTTAAAACAATAATATGAACGATCCGATCCAAAGGATTTTGATCCGCTTTCCCAACTGGGTGGGCGATGTGGTCATGGCCGAGCCGGTCATCCGCATCCTCAAAAACAATTACCCCGAGGCGCGCCTTGCCGTTGCCGTGCGCCGATACGCCGCCAAAATCCTGGCAGGGCATCCCGGCATCGACCGATTGATTCCCTGCCACGACAAAGGTCTTGGCGGAATGCAACAATTGGCCGGTGATATCCGCGACGAGTCGCCGGACCTGGCGATCCTCCTGCCCAACTCCTTTCGTTCGTTTCTATCCGTGCGCTGGGCCGGGGTTAAAAACATCGTCGGTTACCGGCGGGGCTTCCGGAAAATTTTTATCAAGGGACCGAAGCCGCCGATGGAGAACGGACGCTATCAACCGGTGCCGATGACCGATTACTATCTGGAACTCCTGAAATGGATGGGATTGAAGATTGAGGGCCCGGTGACGCCGCATCTCTACACCACCGATGCAGAAAGCATACGCGGTGAAGAATTGTTGAAACAATACGGGATTGCGGAGAAGGACCGGGTGGTGGCGCTCAATCCCGGCGCGCAGTTCGGGTCGTCCAAATGCTGGCCGCCGAAATATTTTGCCGAGCTGGCGGAGCGGATCCAGAACCGGTACTCCAGCAAACTGCTGTTGCTGGTGGGACCGGGCGAAGAGGCCATCGCCGAGGAAATCATGCGAAATTCGAAAGCGGAAATCATCAACACCGGTCCGGACCAGGTCGACCTGGGCGTGCTCAAGGCGCTGATGCGGCGTAGTGATCTGCTGGTGACGAACGACACCGGACCGCGCCATTACGCCGTCGCCTTCGGCAAACCGGTGGTGGTGCTGATGGGGTCGACCGATCCACGTCACACCAACTGTCATCTGGATCAGACAACCATTCTGCGCGAGGATTTGCCGTGCGTGCCGTGCCACAAGAAGGTATGTCCCATCCATCATCCGTGCATGATTGAGATGACGCCGGACAAAGTGTTCAACGCCGTTCAACCGATCATGAATAAGGGAGGTGCCGGTGAGCGTTCATCGGGTGCTGATACTCGGAGCCAGACGGCGTAACCAGGGATTGGGCGAGTTCATCGCTAAATATTTTCACGAGCAGAAGGCTGTGATCTGCGGGATCGTCGGGACCTCCCGGGATTCGGTCGAGGGAACCTGCCTCTATCTGAAAGCGCAATATGGATTTTCCACCAGAGGGTTTACGGACCTGGCCCAGGCCATTGAAGAATCAAGGCCGACCGTCGTTGTAATTGCATCTCCTAATCAGTATCACTTTGAGCACCTTCGGGTGGTTGCCCAAAATAATCTTTCCTGTTTGTGTGAAAAACCTTTATTCTGGAAGGACGAAGATCCGTTCGATCCGGGTGAAGTGGAAACATTGGTGAATCGGTTTTGCAGAAATGGTAAACTGCTTCAGCTGGTGACCCAATGGCCGTGCACGCTGGACGATTTTTATTCGGTGTATCCGGGTGCGAACAATGAGCCGCTCAAACGGTTCAGCATGTTGCTGGCGCCGATGTCCACCGGCAAACAAATGGTGGTCGATGCGATGCCTCATGTGTTGAGCATGGTACACGTGTTGACCGGCATCGGGTCCGTTAAACACGTTACTCAAAAAATCGAAGCCGGGGAGCGCTTCAAAATCATTTTTGATTACATACATGCCGGGGGCCGCCTGGAGGTCCATGTGACCCTGGTTCGATCCCCGAAAAGTCCACGGCCCGCGGGATACGCGCTCAACGGCAATCTGGTGTGGCGCACGATTCGCATGAAGGATTACCAGATGTTTTTTTCCGTCAATTCCGGCAGCCGGGTCCGGGTGAGCGATCCGCTGAAAAAACTGGTCGGGCGGTTTCTGGTCGACCTCGAAAGCGGACAGCCCACCGACAAGGAGCGATTGATCGCTTCGATGACTGATCTCAATACCATAGTGGAAAATCTCAAATTATGAATACAACTGAAAAACAGAAAGTGGCGCTGTCCTCCATTCACGATTTCGCCGCCAAGCTCCGCCAGCCGGAAACCCTGCCGCGCGTCAAGGAATATGTGAAGTGGCTGGCCGGCGGCGAGAACCGCAATCCGGAAGCCATGCCCGACTTCGCGCCGATCTCCATCAATCTCGACCTCACCACCGCGTGCAACTATGCCTGCGATCATTGCGTCGACAAGGAGATTCTCAATCTGAATATCCGCTACGATCACCAGCGCCTGCTCGATTCATTACAGCTGATGGCCGAGAAGGGTCTGAAGTCGGTCATCGTCATCGGCGGCGGCGAGCCGACCACCTATCCCAAGTTCGAGGAAACCATAAGGTTCATGAAAAAGCTGGGCCTCCAAGTGTCCATCGTGTCCAACGGCGCGGGTAATAAAAAAATTGTCAGCATCGCCGACTGCCTGGACAAAGGCGATTGGGTGCGGCTGTCGCTCGATTCCGGGACCGATCCCACCTTCCAGGCCATGCACCTTCCCAAATTCAGGATCACGCTGGAGGAAATCTGTTCGCACATCCCCGACATCAAGGCGGTCAATGACCGGTTCAAGGTCGGTTTCTCTTACATCGTGACGTGGAAGGGGGCCAACATCTTCGACGAGGACATCGTTGAAAACATGCACGAGATGGCCGGGGCGGCGGCACTCGCGAAACGCAACCAGTTCGACTACATTGCCTTCAAACCGTTTCTGACCCGCGCCGAAATCAACAACGCGGAAGTCATCGACCTCGACGCGTCGGACAAACGGTACCAGGAAATCGTCAAGGTTATCAGCGAGCAACTGGAGAAGGCATCTGCTCTCGAAGACGATAATTTTAAAATTTACCGCGCCACCAATCTCAAGATGCTGTTGAGCGGCGAAAAGTCGACCGACAACGTCGGCCAGCCGCAGAGATGCCACATGCAGTTTTTCCGGCAGATCTTAAGTCCGCTGGGCACCTACAATTGCCCGGTCTACCGCAACCAGCCGCACGGCAAACTCGGCGAAAAAGACGGCTACGCCGATGCCGAAGGCTACGCCGGCGTGCGCGAATCCTGCACCAGTATGATCCACGAATTCAACGCCACCAAGGAATGCGAAAACGTGACCTGCCTGTACAACCACGTCAACTGGTGGTTCGAAGACCTCATCAAGAACCCCAAAAAACTAGACGACCTCATCCCCCACACCCCCGAAGAAGAGGATTATTTTCTTTAAAACCCAGGTCCTTCGCGGAGTTTATCCTGAGCCTGTCGAAGGACTCAGGATGACAAATTGGATATCCCTGTCATTCTGAGGGGCCTTGGTTAGCCTGTCCTGAGCTTGCCGAAGGAAAGAATTTGGGTTTTATTTTAGGCTCCCCCTTGTAAAGGGGGACGGGGGGATTCTTCCCTCTTCTTTTGTAGTTGCTCGATTTATTGCGCGGTTTTTAAACCACCCTATGAATGGGGCAACTACAATTTCTTCAATTGATCCTTGAACGCTTTAAAACTTTGGTCGTCGATCAGGGCGAAGACGACGCGTTCGATTTTTGTGGGGCCGGACAGGTATTCCTTGACGGTGGTGAGCATGATGCGGGCGCAGGCGTCCAGCGGGAATCCATAAACGCCGGTACTGATCGCCGGGAAGGTGATCGACTTCAAATTATTTTCTTCCGCCACTTTCAAGCTGCTGAGGGTGGCGTTTTTTAATTTCTCCTCTTCGTTGCCTTCACCCTGGCGCGGTCCGACCGCATGAATGACGTGCCGCGCTTTTAAATTTCCTCCACTCGTAATGACGGCACCCCCCACCGGACAATGGCCGATGGCATTACACTCCTCCTGAATGGCCGGACCCCCCTTGGTGCGGATCGCTCCCGCCACCCCGGCGCCCAACACCAGTTGCGAATTGGCGGCGTTGACGATGGCGTCGGTATCGCTTTCGGTGATATCGCCCTGCACCAGTTCGATTTCGGAATTGTTGACCCGCAATTTCATAACGGAAAATAAAAAATGATTGTGGATTTAATTTAAGTCCGGGTCAGTAAAAAATCAAGTAAAGGCCGGCGAGGCGCCGGTGGCAACTTGCTCAATGGTCTCTGTGCTCTCTATCGGGAATAGGGTGGCGAAAATACGCGAAAATTATAAAAATAATTTGGGAGAACTCGGGGATGGGGTAGGGTGTCAGCCGGTGGAACCAAAACCGTTGCCGCAACGGTCGGTGGCATCGAGGTCGTCGACCGGTAGAAATTCCACGGTCTCGACTTTCTGGACGAGGAGTTGTGCGATGCGGTCGCCTTGTTTGATGAAGTACTCGCGGTCGGAGTGATTGAACAGGAGCACCTTGACTTCGCCGCGGTACTGGGAATCGATCACACCGGCACCGCAATCGATGCCGTGTTTGACGGCCATGCCGCTGCGTGGCCAGATGAGGCCGACGTGGCCGTCCGGCAGGGCCAAGCGGATGCCGGTGGCCACCAGCATTTTGCCGCGGGCGGGGATGACGGTTTCGGCGGCGGCACACAAATCCGCCCCCGCATCACCGGGGTAGGCGTAGGAGGGAGTGAACCCTCCTGCCACCCGGCATACGGTTTTCGATTCGTTCAGTATGTCCATCTTAATATGAAGAAGCCCCGCCGGAAGATGCAAGATAACGTGGGCGTGTGGGTGGGTCAAACCCGTTAAGGTCAAATGACCGTCCTGTCCCTGGCAAAAAACAGGATTGTAATGGAAGAGTCAAAGCATACATGCCCTTACTCTGCCGACGGGGCGATTTAACGAAAGGGTGGCGGGTTACTTTTCGGCCCTGGTCCGTTCCAGCTGGAACGAACATTGACCGGAAAAAACGCTTCCCACTAACGCCGCTTGGAATGAGCTTTAGTGCCGATTGAATATGCGGATCTCGGCCGGCGCTCAATACATTTGAGGATTTAGGAAGGGGCATTACCTGCATCTCAAACCCCAAAAGGTTTAAAAGATGCCAAGGGGAAAAGGAAGACGCTTTTAAAGTAACCCGCCGGGAGGGGTGGGGAAAAACTGTATGGTTATGCATGGGTCCGATCATTCGGTTCCCTGTAAACTGAAGTGGGTCCAAAATACACGAAAAATACAGTTACAGCCTTGCATCCTTTATATAGTGTGGCATCGAGAAGGTACCACTATATGTTGTATTGTGTCAACCGCATTATTGGAAAATCCGCCGCTATCTAATTAAGTACAAATAAAACAAAGGATTAAGGATTAAATAATTATTGGATTTATCTATAATTTCAACTTACCCCAACATACAGTGGGTTTTTTTTGGCGGAAGGCTATATGATGGGGCCTGAAGGAGGGAGTGAGGGGAGGAGGCCGGAACCTGCCCTTAATTTCCTGGATGGGCTGGATTTTACTGATCTTGGGACAACTCATTGTTTTTAAAAGGCTAAAATATTTTCAAACAAGTTAGCCTAAAAATGCTTAAAAAACCATCCGGGATCAATTTTCATTTTTCTGGAAACGGTTCAGCCGGTCCGGGATTTCCCCCAGGGTGCGGTCCTTGATGTGGTACAGCGTGGGGTCGCCTGCCAGCCGGCTGTAACGCAGGGGCTGGCCCGGAACCTGATGGCCGATTATGATTTGTCCCAGAGATTGGTTCTGCCGGTCATGCAGGGCGACCGTCAGCCGGGGCTTCTCCAGACCCGTTTCCTCCGCCTCTTTCGGAGGTACCGTCGCTTCATATTCCAGGTTGCTCAACGTCCACAGGATGTCTTTTCCGACAAACGGTTTCAGGTCGTCGATGGCCTGCGGTTTGACCAACACCCATTTTTTATCGCGCCGGTTCAGCTCGAAGGTTTGATCCGGCGACTGGATGCTGATGCGAGCGACCTGTTCCGGATCGAATTTGAACAGTTTTTTATCCTTGTAATCGTTTCGCGGCCGGAAAATTTTCTTCACCGTTGCAGCATCCAGAGTGAACACCGAGGCATCCGCATTGCGCGTGGCGAAGTAATGCTGTTGGTCCTTGTTGGGGTTTCCCAGCTGGAGGGTTTCCCGCGACCCGTCTTTATGGAACACCGTCAGCGTTTTTTGAGGAGCGTGGAGGCCGAACAGTTTTAAATTGTGGACGGGGGAGAATTCGTGAATGCGCGCTTCCTGCAAATCCAGCAGGAGGGTGTTGACGGTCGCGGAATCGACCTCGTCCGCTGCCGGTCCTGAACCTGTCTCCGCACCGGAACCCGCCTCCGGGTCGGCGAATTTCCATTGGCCGGCATGGTCCGGGTCACGGACCACGCGCACGGTTTCCTTCCCCTCCCGGCTTTCGATCGCCGTCACATCTGCCTCTTTAAAAGACATGAGAGACTTATCCATGAAACTGAGAGGATTTTTGGAAAGGATCTCCAGCAGGCTGTCGGATACGGTGACCACATTTTCCGGCTGGCCGCGTTGCGCGTAGAAAGAATGGTCGTCATGCGCCTTGCCGATTTTGAGAGTCCAGGACCGCCCGGCCTTTTCCGCTTCGATGTTTAGAACGAGCCGGGCCGGGACCAGGCCGTAACGTGACACCTCTTTGGGTGTTTCTTCGATAAAGGAATCGATGACCTCGACCCGGATGTTGTTCAGGAAATTGGAGATTTCATCGGCATCGCCCCGGCCGTTGACCGGCGCGGTCAATGTCCAATGTTCCCCCTTTTTCACGAAACGCTGGGCTTTGCCTTCAAAGGTGAGGTCTACGGCGGTGACGTCGCGCGCCACGAAATCGAGAAGGGTTTTACTGCGTAATTCGTTGAGCGATGCATTGAGCTGGCTTTTATCGATAAAGGAGAGGAGCACGCGTTGTTGCCCGCCCACCTGAAGATAGGTGGAATGGCCGATCGGGCTGGCGTCCCCCACCGATACCGCCTGGGGATCTCCGGTTTTAAAGCGCAGGGCGATTTTCAGCGGCGGGTCCTGCAGGCCGAATGCCGCCAGGTCCTTCGGGGCTTCGTCCGCCACGCGGGTGATGCGCGCCTCCTCCAGGGTGAGCAACAGTTGATTGATGACGCCGTCGGCTCCCGGCACCGCCAGCGGTTCGATGATGTTCCAGCGCGAGGTCTTGGGATCGCGCCGCACCTTGAGGGTGCCGGACGGTTTGATGAGTTCGAACTCCTCGACATTCTCCACTTTGAATTGAATCACCTGCTTGGAGCGCCGGGTTTCTTCGTCCTTCTTCTTGGCGGTGGGCACCTCGACCAGGGCCAGGTACAAACCGAGCGCGATAAAAATGAGGATCAACCCAAGGGTGTTACGAAACTTCATAGGGATCGTCTTTTCCACCAGACCCGGAGGCCGGCGAGGATCACCAGACCGGGAAAGGCGATGATGCCCAGCATAAACGTCAGTTTCCCCTGCGTTTCGGTGAGGGTGATCGGGCTCCATTTTCTGGTGCGCGGCCGGATGGAGATGAGGTTTTCTTCTTTGGCCAGCCAGGAAGCGGTGTTCAGAAAAAAGTCGCCGTTGCCGTACAAGCTGAAATATTGATTGTCGGCAAAACCCGAATCGCCGACCACGACCAGATGCGCTTTGTTCACAGGAGCCGGCGGCTCTGACTTTGGATCGTCAGGAGACGCGTCCGGTTTGGGTTCCGCGCTGTTGCCCGATTTGATTTCCTTGGAGGATACGACGGCCACGGACACCGGACCCTGCAGATCGATTCCCGGATCGAACTTGACCTTCCCGGACCGGTATTCCTTCTCCGCCCAACTCTTGGGTCCGGAAAACAGAATTTCCGTCGTTTCCAGGCCCTCGGTGGTAATGGCGGATACGGAGCGGACCATAGGGTAGATGGTTTGCTGGCTCATTTCGCGGGTAATCGGGTGATCGGCGATTTGACTGACAATAGGCGTGGTGTAATCCGAGCCGAATAGTTTGGCAAGGGGGTCGATCACCATGTCGTCGCGGATATCAACGCCCCATCGCTCCAGAAAAGGGGTGAGTCCGGCATCCTGTTGCGGGTCCAGCAAAAGCAGAACCGCGCCGCCTTGGTTGAGATAGGCCTCGACCGCCGCGATTTCCGATTCCTGTAAAGCCTTTTCCGGTCCGTTGATGATCAACACGTCCGCATCCTCCGGCACCCGTCCCGTTTGCAGGAGGAGGAGTTGCTCCACTTTATAATGATCCCGCTCCAGCGATTGTTTGGCCTGGGAGTAACCGTTTTTTTCCTTATCCTCAATGCTCTTTTCCTTGTGGCCGCTCAGAAAATAAATTTTCTTTTGTTGATCCCGTGTGACTTGTAACAGAGCATTGGTCAGGTTTTCTTCCGTAGCCTGTTTGATTTTGGTTTCCTGCTTCCCGCTTTCCAGCACCACCGTACCGAAGGTGGTGACTCCATACCGCTTGGTGACGGCGGGTTGCCGTATCGGGTCGACAAACGCCACTTCAATTTTGTCCGTTAATTCTTTATATCCGTCGGCCAGCCGTTGAAACTCATTACGTCTGGGGTTGCCGGTTTCGAAGAAAGCGGTCATTTTGACTTTTCTGGGGAGGTGGGCCGCGATCTTTTGGGTTTGCGGGGCCAACGTGTAGACGGAAGTTTCGGTGAGGTCCCAGCGGAATTTATGGCGGTACGTCAGGATGTTGATAAAAATAAGGATGCCCAGAAACACCAGGATCACCACCGAGGCGTTCATGCCGTACAGGGCGGTGCGGGTTTTCAGGGACCGGATCACATTCTGCCGGGCCACTACAAAAAAGAAGACGGCGTTGAGGCCCGCGACCGCGGCAAAGGTCAGCGACCAGAGCGTCAATTCCGGCAGAAACAGGTAAACGATCAGCGCCGCGAACCCGAGGATGAGAGCCGTCCAGCCGGCGATGGGAGCCAATCCTTTCATCGCCTCACCTCCATCTCCGGGAATCGAGGACCCGGTAAGTGATAAACAGAACGAATGCCATAAAAGAGAGATAATAGGTGAGATCGCTGGAATCGACGATACCCTTCAAGAAAGGTTCCAGATGGCTCCCCAGTGAGAGGTATTCCAGAATCGTTCCGATACCGGTATCGGCGTTCTGGGCGGGAAGCGCCATCAACCACATGAGAAAGGCCAGGCCGAAACCGATAACGGCGGCGACGATCTGGTTGTCCGTCAGTGAAGAAGCGAACACGCCCATGGCGATATAACATCCCGTCATGAGGAGGACGCCCAGATACCCGGAGAAAATCGGGCCCCATTCGGGCTCTCCCAGCATCGTGATCATTATTATGGAATAGGAAGACAACAGGATCATAAACGCCGCGATTGCGAAACAGGCCAGGAATTTCCCCGCGACGATTTCCCCGAGATGCACGGGAGAGGACAACAGCAGGGCAAAGGTTTTGTTTTTTCTTTCTTCGGCGAAACTGCGCATGGTGATGAGGGGGATGATAAACAGGAGAATGACGCTCATATTTCCCAGCGAAGGCACGATGACCATTTCGTTGGCATTGATCGAATACCCGGCCTTCTGGAGTGCCGCCGCTTGGGGGGCCGCCTGCAGGCTGGCCTGGCTGAAGTCGGAGAGAATGGCAAAAAACAGGAAGCTGTACAGAACCAGAAAAACCGTGGTTACTACGTAAAAAATCGGCGAATAAAGGAACGATCCCATTTCGCGTTTGGCGATCCAGAAGATGGATTTCATACCTGGGTCTCCTTAACGTCCTTTTCCTCGGTGGTCAGTTTCAGGAAAATATCCTCCAGCGTCATGTCCATGGGTTTCAATTCTTCGATGCCCCATTGCTGGTCCAGCGCAAGACGGGCCACCTCATCCTGCAGTTGCACGTCCGGTTTGCTTTCGATAACAAAAAGGTTCTGCCCGCGCGTTTGCACCGAAAGCACCTGGTGCAATCCCTCCAGTTTGCCTTGAATGCCGTCGGTCGAGTGACGCACCTTGAGTTCCAGTCGGCGGGAATGGCGCATGGACGCGTTGAGACCGTCCAGCGTATCCATGGCGACAATTTCTCCCTCATTAATGATGATGACGCGCTGGCAGATCTGCGTAACCTCCGGCAGGATGTGCGAGCTGAGCAGAATGGTGTGAGCGGTGCCCAACTCTTGAATCAGTTTCCTGATTTCGATGATTTGAATCGGGTCGAGGCCGATAGTCGGCTCGTCCAGAATCAGAATCTTGGGATCGTGGATCATGGCCTGGGCCAGTCCCACCCTCTGCTGGTAGCCCTTGGACAGGCGCCCGATGATGCGGTGGCGCACGTCCCCCAGTCCGCATCGTTCCAGCACCCGGTCCACCGCCGCCGCGATTTTCTTTTTGGGAACGTGGCGCAGTCCCGCCGAAAATTCAAGAAATTTGGAGACCACCATGTCCTGGTAGAGCGGCGGGGTTTCGGGAAGGTAGCCGATGACCTTGCGGATTTCCAGCGATTGGTCGAACGTGTCAAACCCGCACACCCGTGCCTTGCCTTCCGTGGCAGGAAGGATGCAGGTCAGAATATTCATGGTCGTGGTTTTCCCCGCTCCGTTGGGTCCTAAAAACCCGACCACTTCTCCCGGGTTGATCTGGAAAGAGAGATCCTTGATGGCTGGCCGGGGACCATAATTCTTGGTCAGGTGTTCAACCTCGATCATGGGTTTCCTCTGAGAATTTCTGGCAGGACAATAATTTTATGGAATTAAAGGTTATCAACAGACATCAACTTTTTTAAAAAATTATCACAGGAAAAAATTTGTTTCCATTAAAAAATTTTAATCAGGGTTTATTGCCGACAGCTCTGGAACGTTACACCCGGAACAAGCCCCAGATCCAGAGTCCGTAACACGCCAGCCAGCCGCCGGCCCAGCGTAGCGCCGGCCGGGTCTGGAACGCGCCCTTGGGGGAGAATCCCTTGAATATAACAAGAAAGGCGCAGGCCACCCATCCCCAAAACCCGATCTCGGTCAATACCGCCCACCCGGCATGCGGCGGTCTTTCGCGCGACAACAGTTCCAGGTACTCCGCTTGGCGTTCGTCATAGGATTTGTTCCGATCGGTTTCGGAGTAAGCCGGTTTGGAAGCCATCAAGGCGGCGATTTTTTCATTGCACCGGCCGATCCAGTCTTTGCCGGGCGTGTAGAAACTGCGCGCCGCGTAAAAGGCGCCCCGGAGAACCCGGAGGGTATTGAGCGCCTGTTCGACGTCTCCCTGTTGTTCCCGGTCCGCCGCATAGTCCCACATTTTTTCTGCCGCCTGATCGCTCAGCGACAGAAAGGGAACGTGCCAGTGAATGACGCGTTCATAATGCTCCATGGCTTTATCGGGATCGGTGTTCTCCAGCGCCTGCGCCCGGTTCCACTCGCCGTAGGCGTTCCATACGATTTTGATGCCGGTGCTTAAAACGACCACCGCCATGGCCAGCACCATCCAGGATGCCGGGCTTTCCCAACTGTTCTTGTTCATGGAGGCCGTTTCAGAGTGCGGGGTCATGGTAAGGCCAAGGCAGGGTTAAAGGGGCGACAGGAAGCCCGATGGTTGCGGAAAACCAAGTTTCCCGGCAGGACATAACCAGTATAGCACAAGGGAAGAAGACCTTTGAATAAGTGCAAAAAAGGTCGACTCCGCCATTGTTCCCCTCCTTACCAAGGAGGGGAAATAGGGGGGGTTATGAT
>SMVT01000045.1 GCA_004357365.1 Nitrospina sp. | reverse complement strand
GGCCTGTTTTTTCCATTAATTTTTCCCATCAGAACCATGAATACCGCTCAAACCGAGGAAACCCAGGTTTCCGAATTAACGCAGATTGCCAGGGAAATACGGCGGAAGAGCCTGGAAATTATCCATCGGGCCGGGTCCGGACACCCCGGCGGCAGTCTTTCCGCGGCGGATATCATGACCGCCCTGTATTTCGGGGTCATGCGATATGACGCCAGCCAACCTCAGGACCCCAACCGCGACCGGTTTGTGATGAGCAAGGGGCACGCCACCGGCGTCTTTTATTCGGTGCTCGCCCGGGCCGGATATTTCAAGGATGAAGATCTGAAGGATTACCGGAAGATCAACAGCAAACTCAATCTGTCGGGCCATCCGCATCCCAAAACCCCCGGCGTGGAAATCGCCACGGGAAGTCTGGGGCAGGGCCTGAGCGTGGCGCACGGTATGGCACTGGGCGCCCGGCTGGATGACAAAGATTATAAAGTTTACGTCCTTCTGGGAGACGGCGAGCTGCAGGAAGGCCAGGTCTGGGAGGCCGCGATGTCGGCTTCTAAATTCAATAGCAACAATCTGATCGCCATTGTCGATTTCAACAAGGTGGCCCAGGATAATGTGACCAAGGACCTGAAAGATCTCGAACCGCTGGAGGATAAATGGCGGTCCTTCGGCTGGGATGTCCACCGCATCGACGGACATGATATGGATCAGGTTTATAAAACGCTCACTCTGCCGCTCCATGAAAAGAAACCGCGGGTGATTATCGCCGATACCATCAAGGGCAAAGGGGTCAGCTTCATGGAAGGAAAAACCGCCTGGCATGGCGTGGCCCCCTCGGATGAAGAGTATCAAAAAGCTCTGAAGGAGCTGGAATGAAAGACGGAGCCACACGGGACGGATACGGAGCCTGCCTGGAGGAAATCGGCGCGAACCCCAAAATCGTGGTTCTCGATGCCGGGGTGAGCGACAGCACCCGGTCCAAGAAATTCGGGGACAAATACCCCGAACGCTACTTTAATATGGGGATCAGCGAGGCGGATATGGTGTGCACCGCGGCCGGTCTGGCAACTACCGGCAAGGTGGCGTTTGCCACCAGTTTCGCCTGTTTTCTGTTGGGACGCACCATGGACCAGACCCTGGTCAGCGTGGCCTATTCCAACACCAACGTCAAGCTGGTGGGCACCCACACGGGCCTCGCGGTAGGAGAAGACGGCCCCACCGCCCAGATGATCGTCGACCTGGCTTATACCCGCGCTATGCCCAATATGACCGTCATTCAACCCGCGGATTATGAAGAAGCGGTTCAGGCCACCAGGGCTCTGGTGGATCATGTCGGCCCGGTTTATATGAGGCTGGGACGGCCGAAGGTTAAGGGAATTTACGATTCCTCTTACAAGTTTCAGATTGGGAAGGGTCATGTCCTCAAACCTGGAAGGGATGTGGTTGTTTTCGCCACCGGGTGCATGGTTCAGGAAAGCCTGGCAGCTTTCGAGCTCCTGGAAGTGGCCGGTATCCGTCCGACTCTGGTCAACATTTCCACGCTCAAACCCATCGACAGCCCGCTGATTGTCGAGCAGGCCCAAAAACACAGCGCCGTGGTCACCACGGAAGACCACAACATCATAGGGGGCCTCGGCGATGCGGTGCTGGGGGTGCTGATGGAACACGATGTGCGGGTCCCGGTCAAACGCATTGCCGTGAAAGACATCTTTGCCGAGACCGGTTCCAAGGACGAACTCTACGCCAAATACGGTCTGTCCGCCGAGCATATTAAATCCACCATAGAAAGCCTTATTAAGAAGTAGGTTGCTTTCTCTTTCCTAATCATTTCCTTTAAGTTGATTCCTGCAATATTCCGGTTTTAGTCTTTCTGGCGCTAGTTGACATAATATATGTTATAGGAACCAAAAGGGTATGGGTCGAAAATTCTTCCAAGTGGATGTATTTACGGAACGCGTCTTTGGCGGCAATCCCCTGGCGGTTTTTCCGAACCCCGAGGATTTGGACGAGGCCGCCCACTTGGATATCGCCAGGGAAATGAACCTGTCGGAGACCACCTTTATTTATCCGTCTGAAAGCCCGGAAGCCGACTTTAAAATCAGGATATTCACGCCGACCAGGGAAATTCCCTTTGCCGGCCATCCGACACTGGGAACCGCGCATATCCTTTGGGAAACGGGGCAAATCGCCCCCGAAAAGGAAACGGTGGTTCTGCAGATGGGCGTCGGCCCGATCACGGTTACCAAAAAGGAAAACGCGCTGTTCATGGAGCAACCCCTTCCCGAATTTGGTCTCACCGTGAAGGCTATGGATCAAGTGGCCGAGGCCCTCTCGATTGACCCTGAAGACATGGAGTCCCGTTATCCGGTCCAGGTCGTCACAACCGGATTCCCCGCGCTTTATGTACCCTTGAAGAATCTGGCAGTGGTGCAACGGGTAACACTGAACCTCCCGGTCTTGAAAGATGTTTTAGGTGACGTGGATATGATTTATGTGTTCAGCGCAGAAACCTTGAACCCAGGCTCGACGGTCCATGCCCGGGCTTTTGCGCCCTTTATTGGAATCCCGGAAGACCCGGCGACCGGCAGCGCGGGTGGCGCCCTGGGGGCCTATCTGGTCCGCCACCACGTGATTGAGGGCCTCAATCCATCCGGAATCGTGATTGAACAGGGATATGAAATGAATCGGCCGTCCACCCTTCAGGTGAGCGTGACCGAATCGGGTGGCGAGATTCAATCGATTCAGGTCGGGGGACGATCCCGAACGGTTTTGGAGGGGACTCTGCGGGTATAAAAAAAGGGCGGGAAACCGCTTCCGCCCTCTTCCTTTACTTAGGAATCTCGGTAGTGCCCTATTATTTTAAAATCTCCCCCCAGTCGAAATGGTTTCCAACCTGAAGATGGACTGCAATATCATATTCCCGGTCAGAGCTTAAGGGGAACCCTACCCCCATCCGGACCTGCCAGTTGGATTCCGGATGCCAAAGTTGCAAGCCCGGCAAAAGGTTGATCACGTCCTCTCCCTCGTCCTCTCCACTTAAAACGGATTCCGCAGTTAATTCCAACATCAGGGTCACCACCAGTGGCTGGTTGGGTCTGGCCGGCGCCACCCCTTCCCCGGTTTCTTCGATAAATGAATAGGTGAGCGCCAAACCTAATTCCAATTCGCTGAAGGTAGGACCCGATACACTGGCTCCATATTCCGCATTAATCCCCAGATACCAATTGCGGTAGGCCTGGTCGAAAAACAGGTTGCCGCCTAATACGGTCTGCTCTCCCCCCAACCCTCGAGATTCATTTCCGGTTGGTAGTGTTACCCGGAAAACCCCAGTCAGAATAGTTTCTGGTTGGTTCAAAAACGCGTATTTAATAGGTTGAATTTCTATATCGCCCAGACCATATTGATCATTGGATACCCCGGTATTTGAAAATGGGATAAATATTTCTGATCCCAGTCGGAAATCGTCTGTCCAGGCCACCGCCAGCTCCAGTGAACTGGAGAAGACGGATTCTTCATTCCCATCAGTGCGGAAATTATCCATTGCGACAAGGTTGATCCGTTGTTCATCTTCAATGTGTGCGTGATGAAGTGTTATTAGCTCTGGCATAGCGCCTGAAAATGAGGCCCCCGCTTCATGAGCTCCCGCCTCGATGGCCCAGACCCAGACCAGTACAACCAGGGATATGGCCTTTATAGGGTTCGTTGACATACAGTTTCCCCTTTATCTCTGCAGGCTTTGATGGATCAGCCCTAGATTCGAATGTTTAAAATAGCCAGGTGTATTGACCTTGCTTCAATACTTGGGCGTGAGAATAAATTCGAATGTTAAAAATAAAGGGGAGGACTGCGGTTGGAAATCTGGAATAGACCCGTTTTAGAGAATGGCGGAGAGGATTGGAAACAAAATGATTGAATAATATGATTAAACGAAAGGCAGGGAGCATGAATTTCACAACTTGTTTTGGATTGAGACCACAGACAGGAGGCGCAATCCTCATATTTATCTGAGAGATCCAGGTCATGATTATGCAGAAGCGGTGAGAAACCAGCCAGCACCCCGAAACATAAAAGGAGAATGATGGCGAAAAGTTTCGGTTTTAAGACCATTGACGTGAGATGCCTCGATTTAATTTTAGATTTCATCCGGTTCATCATAGGATTATCGAGAAACCTTGTCCATATGAAAAAGGCGGGAAAAATCTTCCCGCCCTCTTCTTTTCTACTTATAAAAAATTATGCCGTTTGGACATAGGCACAGGTATCGCACTGATGGTCCGCAGTCCGCGAGCACATGATGCAACTGCTGATTTCCCCTGAGGACCGAACCAATCCGCCACAATGATGACATCTGGGCGCTAGCTCTTTTTTCGGGGCATTATCGGTGCTCTTGGAATACCGCATTTTATTTATTAAGGATTGACTCCTGGAAACATTCACATACATCCTAAAGCCCTCCTCCAATTAAAAAAACGGACAGGCGGGCCAACCCTTTCAAGAATCGGCCATTATGGTTAGTAGGGATGGTATTAGCAGAAAAAAGATTTAAAAATTGTGCAATAGGAGCATGTCCCCGATTCAAATAAAAACCATTTTAATCGATTAATATCAAAAAGATCAAGTGGTTATGTAATTGGAGGAGCGGGAGGTGTTACAACCGGGCCATGACCCCGCTGTTCACGCTGTCCATCCGTTCCCTCCCGAACAGGATTTCCACTAGTTTCAGGGCGAATTCGAGGGCCGTTCCGGGGCTCCGGCTGGTAATGATCCGACCATCCACCACTACCCGTTCCTCCGAATAATCGATTTCGTGCAACTGGTCCTGGACCGAGGGGTGCGATGTGGCCACAACATTTTTCAGGATCCCGGCGGACTGGAGAACGATCGGGGCGGCACAGATAGCGGCCACCTGTTTTTTGGACTGATGCATATTTTTGATGATGCTTTTTACGGTTTCATTCTTTTGAAGGTTGGCGGTTCCCGGTTGGCCGCCGGGCAGGACCACAAGGTCGAAATCCCGGTCATCCACTTGATCGATGAGAGTATCCGGCACCACGTATACTCCGCGCGATCCTTCTATGGGCCCTTCTTCGGTGGCCGCCAAAACCACCTGCGCTCCCGCCCTTCTCAGGATATCGACCACGGTGATGGTTTCAATTTCTTCAAACCCGGGCGCCAGCGGTACCAGAACTTTTTTCAAAATGGAATCCTCAAGAAGTGGGTTATTCCTTCCCGTAAATATAAATAAATCCACGATGAGAGTCAAATTCTGATAATCTGAAGCCCATCCCATAGAGGACTTTGGCTTCATTTCAACCTTCGGTCTCATGATGGAACGAACTGAAAATCCGGCGGCGTTCAACCGGCAGGTGCACCAGATGTTCAACGCCATTGCGCCCCGGTACGACCTGTTGAACCGCCTGCTGAGCGGCGGCCGCGACCGGTATTGGAGGAGGCGGGCGGTGGCCCGGCTGGCTCCGAAACCGGGGGAACATTTCCTCGATATCGCCACCGGGACCGCGGATGTGGCGCTGGAAATCGTCCGCCAATCGAACACCCGCGAGGTTCAGGTGGTGGCAATGGATTTCAGCGAACCCATGCTGGAGTTGGCCCGGCAAAAAATCGAGTCGCAGGACAGGGCCGGGATGATCCAATTGCAAACCGGGTCCGCCGAAAACCTTCCGTTTGCAGATCATTCCTTCGACGGCACGACCACGGCGTTTGGCGTACGCAATTTTTCCGACGTGAGTGGGAGTTTGCGCGAAATGGTCCGGGTCCTGAAGCCCGGCGGCCGTTCCGTCATTCTCGAATTTGCTCTGCCGCGCCATCCCGTGTTGAACTTTCTCTACCGGCTTTATTTTGAGACCCTGCTTCCGCGAGTGGGCCGGTGGGTGTCCCGGCATCCCAGCGCCTACACCTATCTGCCGGAATCGGTGGCTGCGTTTCCCGTCAGGGAGGAATTTAAGAGCCGGATGCAGCGGGCCGGGTTTGATGAGGTGACGTACCGGGAATTGACCTTTGGAATGGTTATCTTATATACGGGGATCAGACGGGTCTGATAAGATACGGCTATGAAAAAAACTGTTTACGCGGTCTTGCTTCTATTACTCGGAGGCGCCGCGCTCCTCAACTATTATGGCGTCGAGAACTTGGAAGCCCCCCTGCCCTCTTCTCAACCCGTCAGTCTTACCCCTGACATCTATAAAGATCTTGAAGGCTACCAGGATATCCTCGAACTCCAGAACGCTTTCGTACGCAATGCCAGGCAATTGAAACCCACTGTGGTGAGCATCAACCAGTTGGTGGAAATTCCCTCCCGGAAAAAAAGACTCCGCAACGGATCAAACTGGTTTTCAAATTTTCAAGGTTGGCTGTCGGGTTCACTGAAGAAGAAATACATGGTGAAAAGTCTGGGGTCCGGGGTGATTTACGATTCCCGGGGATATATCCTGACCAATCATCATGTTATTGAAAACGCCGACGAGATCATGGTCAAACTGATGGACCAGAGGGAATTTTCCGCCAGAATTGTCGGGGTGGATCCGATGACCGATCTGGCCGTGCTGAAAATCTTCTCTTTCTCCAGTTTCCCGACGCCGGTGTTCGGTTCGACTGAAAACCTGGGAGTGGGCGAATGGGTGATGGCGATCGGGAATCCCTACGGTCTGGACGGTACGGTGACGGTGGGCATCATCAGCGGCACCCGGCGGTCCGATCTGGGAATCGCCACCTTTGAGAATTTTCTCCAAACCGACGCCTCGATTAATCCGGGAAACAGCGGCGGTCCCTTGATCGATCTGGATGGCCGGGTGGTGGGTATCAATACCGCCATCGCGGCAATCGGCTCGGGGGTCGGGTTCGCCATTCCCGTGGAAATGGCCACCCGCATTGCCGATGCCCTCATCGACAAGGGAACGGTGGAACGCGGCTGGCTGGGTGTTGGAATACAATCGCTGACGCCGGAACTGGCGGTGTCCTTCAAGGTGTCACAGGATGAGGGGGTGCTGGTCAACAATGTGGATGATGGGGCGCCGGCGCAAAGGGCGGGACTGCTGCTGGGCGATATCATCATTTCGTTCGACGGACAATCCGTGCCCGACTCCAAAAGCCTGCAGAAGCGGGTGGCCGAAACACGTATTGGAAAATTGGTACCGCTCAGAATTATTCGCGATGGCATCCACAAAACGGTTTATGTGGAAGTCGGCAGGCATCTCTCCTGAGTCGTTGACTTTAATTCGAGATTACCTCGAATCCCACCTCAATGATTTTCGAAGAAATCCTCCCCAGATCCGTTCGGTTTTCATCATAATCCACCGCGACCTGTTTCTTGTCCAAATCGACATCGACCCGGCTGACGCCCTCCAGAGAGTTCACCGCCTGGGTTACCGTTTCCACGCAATGACCGCAGGTCATCCCTTCCACATGAATATCTTGATGGGTCATAATCGCTCCCTTTATTGAACAGACCTTTGGATAACCCCGTCCCCTTGAGCTTGTCGAAGAGGAATAGGGTGTCATGTTTCGACAGGCTCAGCATGACGACGGCTCAATGTAACAGTAAGCTACTTACGCAAGGGTCTCCTTTATGGAGTTGGCTTATTTTAACAAATTTTTGGAATTTGCGGAAAAGAGGCCTTGGCAGGTATTCAAAAAGGTTAAGGCGGCAGAAATCAATGCAGAAAAGTAAGGACCCACTTGCAAGGCGGGGAGACCTTTCCTCAAGTGGGTCCAAACAGGAGAAAAACCAGTTAGTTAAATTATAGGATTTCAATGAGTTAGAATCAACATAAAATTACATTGATTGTTAATTTGCCTTTATTTTCGCGGGTTTAGAATCGATTTTCACACCCCGTCACCCGCCCCTTTTCTTAAGAAATTTTTCAAAAAAGCCGAAAGATACTTAAGAAGTAATATTGGACCAATAGGCGTAGCCGGTTATGAATGAGTTGTATTTAAATTCCTCTTCAGGAAAAAACCTGACATCCTCGCGCGTTGATAAGAAAAATTCCGCGTCGAAGCCCCAGGAGTCCGCTCGCGCTCCGTCGGAATCGTTTAAAGAAGTGTTGAAGAATGAGGTGCAGAAGAGCGAAAGGAAGACCGAGATCCGCCGGGACTTGGTGGAGCAATACAAGGCCACTCTGGCTAACGGGACCTATAAGATCAAGGCCAAGGAACTGGCGGAAAAAATGGTTCAGAAAATCCAGGAAAATAAAACGCGGGCCATTATTTAACGGCCAACCGCTTCACAGAGTTTTGACTTCTCGAAGATGGGGGAACCGGCCGGTTTCCTTCAATTTATCCTCCCACCGCTTACCGAGTTTGTTCGACCGTAAATCTATTTTTTCCAGCCCGGTCATGGTGGTTTCCTTGGCAAACAGTTCCACGCCGACGCGGGTGATCTGATTATTTCGCAGGTCCAGTTCCTTTATATTATTGAGAACGGGCGACCGGGCGATGGCCTGGAACCCGCTGTCCCCCAGAAAATTTTTCCTAAGATCGAGCACCTCCAGATCGGACAACTCTGGATAAAGACTCAAATAAGCGGCCTCATTCGGATTGATTTCCATATTGGTCATTCTCAGAACCTTTTTATTCCGGCTGATGCGGCTTTTGATGAACAACTCAAAGGTCGTGATTTTGCGGGATCCGTATCGGTTCAGCTTGGCATCGATCACCGCGTTGATCTGATCCAGATTCCCGTTCAGCGAATAAAACAAATCCAGAATAAAGTCCTGATTCATGGGTTCCATCCAAGAAGCTTGATGTCATATGGGTCCTTCCAATCCACTTTATCAAATAAGGCTATTAAAAGGTTGGTTTTCCAAAAATTATTGTTATACTCCGGTCGCTCAATATTAATGTTCAGATGGAGAAATCGCTATGATGGGTATAGGTTTTCCGGAATTAATGATCATTCTGGTCATCATTATGATCATATTTGGTGCGGGAAAACTTCCGGAAATTGGCAGCGCTTTTGGAAGAAGCATCAAGAACTTTAAAACTTCCATGAAAGAGGCGGAGCAGGTGGAACTGTCTTCCGAGGATCAGCCTCAGGCAGACAATGAAGGGGCGGAGGAACCGAAAGCGGTTCCTGAACTCACTGGCGAAGAAGCGGCCCAGGTGGATACGGCAAGTGAGGCCCAAGTGGATACGGCAAGTGAGGACAAGGAGTCTTCCGAAAAGTAATCCACATACAGCAACTACTCCCGGGTATGCGCAAGACCCAGTTCTGGACTGCCCCACCCTGATCTTCCTTCCGCCTGAATTCCTCTTCCCCGGGTAATAGTCCCTGGTGGTTCAAGCCCAGCAATGGTTAAAACTCTTCGATCTTTACTTTCCAAAATTTCCCAGACCTTCTTGAACGTTTTGCCCATTATTCTGGTCATCACCTTTTTTCAAATAGTGGTGATCCAGAAACCTTTTCCTCACCTCCAAGAAACCCTTTTTGGATTTGTTCTGGTCATCATCGGACTGTTTATCTTTATTCAGGGGCTGGAACAGGCCCTGTTCCCCCTGGGTGAAAGACTGGCGGTCGAGTTCGCCCTCAAAGGCAATGTTTTCTGGATCGTCCTGTTCGGTTTCACCCTGGGATTTGCCACCACCATCGCCGAGCCGGCCCTGACGGTGATTGCCCAGAAAGCCGGGGAAATTGCGGCGGAGGCGGGGGCGATTGACGCCGCCCGGGATTCGATTGCCGGCTATGTCTGGGGCCTGCGGCTGACCACGGCTTTGGCAGTGGGACTGGCCGGGGCCATTGGCGTGATCCGGATCATCAAGGGTTGGCCCTTGGTGATCTTTATACTGGGCGGCTATTCCCTCATCATTCTGGCGACCCTGTTCGCACCCAAAGAAATCATTGGCATCGCTTACGATGCCGGAGGCATCACCACGTCCTGCATCACCGTCCCGTTGATCACCGCACTGGGAATCGGCCTGGCCTCGTCCATCCGGGGGCGAAACCCAATGATCGACGGCTTTGGATTGATCGCCCTGGCCAGTTTGACGCCTATTTTCTTCGTGATGCTTTACGGTATTTTTATTTTCGGTCCGAGTTGAGCATGGCGAAACTCCATTATATCGATATCATTTTCGATTCGCTGTTCATCACCCTGATGGGTATTCTTCCCATCATCCTGGTGTTCGCATTTTTTCAATGGGCGGTTATCCGGAAAAAACTGCCCCACTGGAAAAAATTACTGGCCGGGATGGGAATGGTGGTGCTGGGCCTGGCGGTGTTTATCGTCGGGCTGGAAGAATGCATCTTTCCCCTGGGTACATCCATGGCGCAACAGCTGTCCGATCCGGCATTTCTGATGGGGGATTCTCCATCTCCGGATTCCCTCTTCGATGGCAGGCGAATCGGCGCTGAATTTTATGTTGAGGTGATTTTGTTTGGGTTTCTGATCGGATTTGCGACCACGCTGGCAGAACCTGCCCTGATTGCCGTCGCTTTGAAAGCCCGGGAAATTTCCACCGGAGCCATCTCCGCACTCGGGTTGCGGATGGCGGTTGCGTTGGGTGTGGGCGTGGGTGTGGCGTTGGGCGTCTTTCGAATCATTGAGGGCACGCCCATTCAGTATTACATCATCACCGGTTATATCTTTTTACTCGTTCAAACTTATTTTGCTACCAAGTTCATCGTTCCTCTGGCGTATGATTCCGGCGGCGTGACCACCTCGACGGTAACGGCACCGTTGCTGGTGGCATTGGGATTGGGATTGGCGTCGAACGTTCCGGACAGTTCGCTTTTGCTGGACGGCTTCGGACTGATCGCTTTCGCCTCTCTTTTCCCTATGATGAGCGTTTTGGCGTATGCTATGATCCAGAAACGATTTTTCTCAAGGGTGCCTGATTCGAGGGCGAAACCAAACCCGTAGGAGGCTGATATGCGTTTTAAAGTAATCCTGGCCTTGGTCAATGACGATTATCAGGACGAGGTCATCGAGGCCGCCAAAAAAGCCGGCGCCACCGGAGTGACTATCCTGAATGCGCGGGGAGAAGGCGTACACGACCAAAAATCATTTTTGGGTTTGAACATGGAAACCCTGAAGGACATGCTTTTGTTTCTGGTGGAAGATTTTAATTCCAATCAAATCATGGATGCCATTTACAAGGCCGGAAAATTTGGAGAGCAGGGAAACGGCATCGCCTTTTCCTGGTCCGTGGACCGCGCCATCGGTTTGGAGAGCCAGATCCCCATTTTGGAAAAAGACGCCAAAGAACATTATTTTTAAAGCCGGATTGGAGTCTGTGGTATGAGTGAAACGTTGCTGGTCAGCCAGGTCATGATGCCCAATTTCAAGAAGATCGACGGAATCACCCGGGTTGCGGAAGCCCTGGAGATGATGAAAAAGGAGGACCTCAACGCCATTTTGATCGAGCCCCGAAACGAATCCGATGTGTTCGGCATCATGACCCTTAAAGACATCGCCCGCAAGGTGATCGCGCAACAGCGCAAACTGCACGAAACCCACGTTTATGAAATCATGTCCAAGCCGGTATTATCGGTTCCCGCCAGCATGCCCGTTCCTTATGCCGCGCGGCTGTTGACCAATTTCAACGTGTCCTACGCCATGGTGATGGAAAATAATCAGGTGGTGGGATTGGTCTCGTTGAACGGCATCGTCAACCATTGGAACATGGGTTGAGATCTTTTTCCCACCCTTGAATTCCAGCTACCCCTTTTTCAACGAACTGCCGCTGGTGCTGTCCCACCGCACGGTATCGGGACTGGAACGATGCTGGGCGACGGCAGACCAGTGCTCGAAAGAAACGTTCAGCTCGACGATCCGCACACACTCGTCCATCCCATGAGCACCGGCCAGATGCGACTCCAGCACCTTCAGGTCTTTGATGAAATTGCCCTGCTCGGACTTGTATCTTTCCTGAGCTTCCGCGATGTTCGCCAGAGTGCCTTCCGCCTGTAGGTTGTAAAGGAAAATGGTTCGGCGGAGAGAGTCGTAATCCACCAGAAAGTGCACGTAGCCCCAGATCATAAAGGGCGCCGCGGCCACCACCCATAAAGCCATTTTGACTTTTTTCTGCTCCAGAAAAATAGCGGTGAACACCAGCACGAAACCCGTAATCAGGCTGTACAGCGATATGTTTTCATAAATATTGAGGGGCAGGATTTCTTCACCGCAGGACGCTTGGGAAACGATCGGGTTCAGGCTGAAGAGGTTCCAAAGCGGAAGGTGACCCGCTCCGGCTTCAGCGGTAGTGAGGACGCCAACAGCGATCCACCCCAATCCCGCCAATCCGATTTTCCAAATAACGCCTCGACCCCACATGGTTTCCGCCCCTTCTATGGTAAAATGGACTCCAATAAATAAATGATTTAAGCTCTTAAAAGGAAGGCCACACTGTATAAGATTCTATCCGGCCCGTCCAGTCCAATTACCGGAGCGGCTGCCTGAAAAATTATCCTTCACAAATCATTTCTCATGCGATATTTTATGAGGCTTTAAAGCTTGATACATTCATTCAAAGAGGTGGCAATCGATGAGCGAAGAAGCCCGATTTATAGATAATGGAGACGGGACGATCCAGGACACCAAAACCGGCCTGGCCTGGTGCCAAAAGGATTCGTTTCAAATCACCCAGGACTGGCTCGATTTTCAGGAAGCCATGGCTTTCATTGACAAAATCAATAAAGAGGACTATCTGGGTTTTCACGACTGGAGAATCGCGGAAAAAGAAGAGATTGAAGGTTTATATTTTGCGGAATGGGAGCTGATGGGCCGGTCGAACCAGGTGCTCAATATATTCCCTTTATTTGAACCCAAATGTGGCAACGGATCCTGGTGCCTGCCGTTCGATCAGCAGGGGGCATTTTATTTCTCTTATCAAAGTGGACTTTCGCAGATTTTCGATCAGGATTTCACGCAGGGATGCGTTCGGCCCGTCCGTTTATGGCCGGAGGATTAATCGGATGCTTTCAGGGAACGCTGGAAACAGGATTGAATCCTGGGTTTGTTGGCGAGGGGATGAATGATCTGGTTGATTTGTACTTTTTGATCGTCGTATTGAACGGAAGCCAATTCAAAATGTTTGGTGTCCACGTCTTCATCTTCTCCCAGATATTGAATCAAGGCGGACCGGAGTGCGGACCATTCCAGGTACACTAAAAACTGAAGCTCGGTATCCTCATTCTCCAGGGCCAAGTCCTGAAGAATCTGGAAAAACTCCATCCGCAAAATTTGACTGATGGGTTTCCCCTCGCAGTACCGGTGAAAACTCTGGCCGCCACCCACTTCCTTGGCACAGGTCATTTTGGCGTAATCATAATCGATCAGATAATCGTTATGATCGACCCGGACCGACATCAAGGAGGTTGTATCTTTGCAAGGCATAATTTTTCCGAGAATATTTGAAGTTAAATGACTGAATAATTATAACATCCAGAAATATAATTGCCAATACAATTGGGTCTTCCCCCAGTTTGGAGCTCCTTAACCATCGGTGAGGAGGTTCATGCTGATATCGACCGAACGCGCCGAGTGGGTCAGCGCGCCGACTGATATGGTGTTGATTCCCATCCCTTTAAACGCGTTCAGCCGGTCCAGAGTCATACCGCCGGAAACCTCAATT
>SMVT01000044.1 GCA_004357365.1 Nitrospina sp. | reverse complement strand
GCCTCAAATTCAACCCGGCACCGGATGAATTTGAGGCGGGACGAGGCGGCATACGCTTCGACTGGGACGCTTCGGAATCCAACTCGTTTACCTTGCAGGGCCACGTGATGATCGGCGAGTTCGCCGGTAAAACCTCAAACGCCGTCAACTCGCTGTCGTTTGCGCCGACCATGACCGATATCGTGCGGGACTCGCAGGTCCGGGCGGCCAATATGATTGCCCGCTGGAAGCACCGCTTTTCAGAGTCCTCCGATATGGCCCTGCAGTTCTATTACGACCGCGACCACCGGGAAAGCCGGGTGATGAAGGAACTGCTAATCGACACCTATGATCTCGATTTTCAGCACCGTTTCCAGTTGGGAGACCGGCATGAAATGTTGTGGGGCCTGGGCCACCGTTTTATTCACGATTCGTTCGAAAACAGCATCGGCATCAGCTATTTCCCGGACCGCAGTCTCAACTATATCTCCAACCTGTTTGTGCAGGACAAGATCGCTTTGATCCATGACCAACTGTATCTCACTCTCGGTTCCAAATTTTCGGTCAACAACTTTACCGGGTTTGAATTCCAACCCAACGCGCGGCTGGCGTGGACGCCCAACGACCGGCATACGGTGTGGGCGGCGGTCTCGCGCGCGGTACGCACCCCGTCGCGTTCCGGAGATTCGGGGCGTTTCAACGCCGCCGTGGTCACCCTGCCCGGTCCGACTCCTGCCGTGTTGGTGATTCAGGGTCAGTTGAATTTTGAGTCGGAAGATTTGCTGGCCACCGAACTGGGCTACCGCGTGCGTCCGCATGACAAATTATATTTTGATGTGGCCGCGTTCGCGAATTTTTACCGGGATGTTCACAGCTTTGAGGTGGAAGCGCCTTTTGTCAATCCCTCGCCGGGATTCGTGGAAGTGCCCGTGGTTTCCCGCAACCGGCTCGACGGCGAAACCTTTGGCGTGGAGCTGGCCGCCACCTGGGATGCGGCGGACTGGTGGCGGTTGAACGGCAGTTTCACCTGGTTCCAGATGGATTTGCGGAAGGATCCGATCAGCACCGATCAAAATGTCGTGGGCTTCGAAGGCAACGATCCGGAGTTTCAATGGAATCTGCGTTCCCATATCAATCTGCCTGCGAATTGGGAGTTCGATCAGATGTTATATTACGTCGACGCCCTCAAGAGCCAAGAGATGAAAAGTTATTTCCGGCTAGACCTGCGTCTGGGATGGCGTCCCACCAAAAATTTCGAATTCAGCCTGGTGGGCTAGAACCTGCTGGACAACCAGCATCAGGAATGGGGCGACGACCGCATTCAAACCAACGATCGCAACCTGATCGAACGGTCGGTTTTTGGCAAAGTCATCTGGAAATTTTAAAGAAATCCACCTCATGATGACAACAAACAAATTTTTAACCAAATGCTTTTGTGTGCTGAGCTTTTTGGTTTGCTTGTTGTTGACGGGATCGTCCAAGGGCGGTCCGGAAGAACCGTTTCTCCTCGCCGGGAATCTGCCGGAAGACCTGACCAAACTGACGCTCGAACAGTTGATGGACATCGAGGTGACCTCGGTCTCGAAAAAACCGGAGAAAGCGGCGCAGGCACCGGCGGCGGTGTTTGTGATTACCCAGGAAGACATCCGCCGTTCCGGAGCCACTCATATTCCGGAGGTTCTGCGCATGGTGCCTGGCGTGGAAGTGGCGCGCGTCGACGGCAACAAATGGGCGGTCAGTATCCGGGGTTTCAATGGTCTGTTTGCGCGGAAACTGCTGGTCCTGATCGACGGGCGGAGCGTGTATACCGGCCTGTTTTCCGGAACCTTCTGGGACACGCCGGACACGGCATTGGAGGATATCGAACGTATCGAAGTCATCCGCGGACCGGGGGCCACGGTATGGGGCGTCAATGCGGTGAACGGCGTGATCAACATCATCACCAAGCAATCCAAAAATTCCCAGGGTGGACTGGTGTCCGCCGGCGGCGGCAATGTGGAGCAGGGATTCACCACCCTGCGGTACGGCGGCAAGATGGGGGACAACGCCCATTACCGCGTCTACGGCAAATGGTTCAACCGCGATTCGTTCGAAGGTCCCACCGGAGTGGACAGCAACGACGACTGGACCGCCGTGCGCGGGGGTTTCCGCATGGATTGGGATGCGTCCGAGACCAGTCAATTCACTTTTCAGGGAGATGTTTATGACGGCCAATCCAAAGGCCGGCGCACCGGCCCTGTGGCGCCGGGGGTGATGGCCACCATTCTGGATGAAGAGGACGTGAACGGCGGAAATTTTCTGGCCCGTTGGACGCGGAAATTTTCGGAGCAATCGGATTTAAAGGTGCAGACCTATTTCACTAGTGAAAACCGCCAAGGACAAATCTTTGGTCAGAATATCAGTATCTTCGATCTGGACCTCCAGCACCGGTTACCGGCCGGAGAGGCGCATGACGTGGTATGGGGGTTGAACGGCCGGGTGATGTGGGACGAACTGGATAGCACTTTTCTCCTCTCCTTCAATCCTGAAAAGGACACCAATTATTTTGTGAACGGTTTCGTTCAGGATCAGATCACAATAATTCCCAAACGTCTTAAATTCACATTGGGCACCAAGCTGGGATACAACTCGTTTTCCGGATGGGAAGTGCAACCGAGCGGCCGCCTGTTATGGACCCCCAACGACAAGCACACGCTGTGGGCCTCGGCCTCCCGCGCGGTGCGGACCCCATCGCGATTTGAGGACAGTGCCAATTTAAACTTTCTGACCACTCCCGGCGCCCCTCCCAGCGTGTTTGCTATCAGGGCAAACACCAGATTGAAGGCCGAGGATCTGCTGGCCTATGAATTGGGTTATCGCATCCGGGCCACAGATAAACTTTTTATTGATGTGGCTACGTTTTTCAATGTTTATGACGATTTGCTAAGCAATGAACCTCTGCCGCCGGAATTTCTCGGGGTCGTCAACAATTTTCCTTCCCAGTTTCAAAACCTGATGAAGGGCGAGTCGTGGGGCGTTGAGGTGGCTTCGACCTGGGACGTGTTCGATTTCTGGCGCATCAAGGCGGCGTTTACCTGGTTCGAGTTGCATTTGTTTCTCGATCCGGCCAGTCAGGATACGACCTCAACCGCCGCTAACGGTGCCAGTCCCCAGTTTCAGTTCAACCTGCGTTCGTATATAGACCTGCCTTACGATCTGGAATTCGATACCGCCCTCAATTATGTCGACGAACTGCCCGATTTGGGCATCGAGGACTATGTGCGCCTGGATCTGCGATTGGGTTGGCATGCTTCCAAGAATGTGGAGCTCAGCGTTACCGGCCAGAATCTGCTGGAACCGAATCATCAGGAGTTCCTCGGTTTTTCCGGTGGTATCAATCCGGCGCTGGTGCCGCGCAGTGTTTATGGCAAGGCCACTTTACGTTTTTAGAGAACATTATTGTTAGGTGTTTTGATGAGTAAATTTTTGCGACATTGGATGGCGGCTCTCGCAATACTCTGGGCCTGGTTTGCGCCGATGGCGGGGCAGGCCCTGGCCGTGGAGTCCGTCTATGGCGCGCCGGTGGAGTACGAGGTCAAGGCGGCGTTCGTCCATAATTTCGCAAAATTCATCGAGTGGCCCGAGAACGTTTTTGACAGGGCCGATTCCCCGCTCCGGATCGGCATCCTGGGCCAGGGACCCATCAATGAACCCCTGATGAATTTGAACGGCAAAGATGTGCAAAACCGATCGCTGGAAGTAACTCGGATTCGCAATACAAAAAACCTCCGTCAGTACCATATCATTTTTGTGAATCCCTCCGAAAAGGGGCGGACCCGGTCCCTTCTCCGCAGGCTCAAGGGTACCGGAATTCTGACCATCGGTGATCTTGATGGCTTTGCCGAACAGGGCGGGGCCTTCAATTTTTATCTGGAAGAGGGTAAGGTGCGGTTCGAAATCAACGACTGCGCCGCCCACCGGGAAAACCTGAAAATCAGCTCCAAATTACTGCGCCTGGCCCGCATCGTCTGTTCCAATAACCGTTAGTTTGCAAGTGTTTAAATTCCCCTAAATTAAAAATCCCCGGCCGTCCCTTCGCCATCCCGATAGCGAGGAGAGAGTCATTGACTTCTCACTGCCGCGGGAGTTAGGCTTAGTAATAAATTATTGTTTTTCATTGGTTTCGTGAAGGGTGAGAGGACGCGGGGCCGGGAAGGAGAGATCATGGTAGAGACGGATAAAACTTTTAACGAGTCCAAGCGTGTTGGAGAAATGCTGGGGATCATGGAGGCCGCCCGCCTGTTTGTCATCGACGTCCTCCAGACCTGCCGCTTCGTCCTTGAGAAGGGGATGGTTTCTGCCTACGAGGCAACCCGGCAGGAGCTAAAGTTTTTGGTCAAACGTTTTACGGTGCTGGATTTTATTCTGGGAAACCTCGGTCTGCTCGGGTTGTTGCTGTGTTTTATGGTATTTCTTTCCGGGTTCAGCCTGTTGGGTTACCAGATCGTGATCTGGTTGCAGGACGGGGTATGGAATGCCATGCCGATGATGATGGTGTTCAATATGCTTTTTGAAAACACCGCGCTCGGCACCTGGATGCAGAATCCGGATTCCTGGCTGGGCTTGCATCAGTTACTGAAATGGAGTCTCGACAACATTCCCATTTCGCTGATATTGATTTTCAATGGAATGATTCTGTCCGCGGGTATGGCCGCCGGGATCGCTCTGGCGATCATGTTCCGCAGGTTCCAGTTCAAGCACAGTGATCAGGGTTAATCCAGCCGGGTCCGCTCTGTAAACAGTCCGCCCGGTTTGGAATGCGTGAAGCCTTTCGTCCCGTTAGGTCAATGAGAAGCCAATTGGTAGGGAGGGGCTGTTTGCAAATTCAACAGCTGGATTAACGCCGCAAGGCATTGCGGGTCGTATTTGCCGGTTTTGGTCTTCTTCTGCAATTCCCTGACGGCGTTTTGGTAATTCAAACCTTCCTGATTTTTCCTGCGGCTCGTCAAGGTGTCAAAATCGTTCGCGATACTCAGAATTCGCGAACCCAGAGGAATCTGCTCTCCCTTTAACCTCTCCGGGTAACCCGATCCGTCGAAATACTCGTGATGACTCTTCACATAATTGAGGAGTATTTGCGAATCGTATCCCAGCTGTTTGATCAACCGCGTACTTTCCTCCGGGTGTTTATGGAACAACGCCTGCTCGGTTTTGGATAACGGCCGGTGGTCGCCCCGGAGTTCGTGGGGGACGATCATCTTGCCCAGGTCGTGCAGATAACCGGCGATCAACAGTTCCTCTTTTTCCTTGTGGGACAATCCCAACCGTTCGGCCAGCGCATAGGAAAGAAGAGCCACGGTTTTGCCGTGCCCCAGAGTGCCGTCGACCGCCTCGGAGGCATGGACCAATTCCACCGGCAGTTTGATGTTGGAAAACACGGGAGCGTATTGATCGTAAACATACCGGGGGATTTTGTTACGATCCATCAAGGGGTCCTTGATCCCGATCACCCGGT
>SMVT01000043.1 GCA_004357365.1 Nitrospina sp. | reverse complement strand
CCAGTCCGGGAACCCCTTCCAACAGAATGTGTTCCCCCGTCAACAGGCCCAGGATCAGCCGGTCGATCAGGTAGCTCTGGCCCACCAGCACCCGCTCCATTTCCCGAATTATGTTCGGGATAAACCAGCTGGCTTCTTTGACGGTTTGGGTGATTTCTTCGATATTCCGGGTCATTGAAACAGTTTTTTGAGTGAAGGTGATTTCAAGTTTAAGGTCAAGAAAACCAACCTCCTAATGCGCTGCCAGGCGGATTGAAGGTTGGCATATCATATCAACCTCCCTGCCTTCCTACAAGCGGTGGCTTCGATCTTTTAAAATTAACCCTTTACAAAACAGTTCGATTTTCTAAAATAGTCCTCTTATACTCATTCCAAAAAAAAGAGGGCAAAAAAGGATTATGGTCGATACGGCAGAGTTGGTCAAAGAAGGCCTCAATATCAAAGACAGCGAACTCGATTTGCGGGAAAAGGAACTGAAGGACGAAGATATCGTTGAGATCATGAAAAGCGGTGAGATCAAGGGCATCACTGCGCTGTTTCTCGAGTTCAACGAAATCGGCGATGATGGACTGCGGGCGATTCTCGAATGCCCGGCCATGAAAAATTTGACCGTCCTTAACCTGTTTAAAAATGAGGTGACGGATGATAGCGTCAAAGCCATGGCCAAATCCAAATCCATGCTGAACCTTTCCGAGTTGATCCTCAGCGACAACAAGGTGTCGTCGGAGGGCGCCAAGGCCATGGCGGAATCCAATATTCTGGGGAACCTGGTTTCCCTGTGGGTGGGTGACGGTCTGGGAGACGAAGGGGCGGTTGCCATCGCCACTTCCAAAAGTCTGACGCGCCTCACCCAGTTGTCCCTGTACCGCAATAATATCTCAGACGAGGGAGCGATCGCCATCGCCCGGTCTTCCAATTTGTCCAAGTTAACCGAGCTCAATCTAAACTGGAACTTCATCGAAACCGGGGGAGCCATAGCTCTGGCCCATTCAGAAACCCTCAAAAACCTGGAACAGTTGACGATGACCTTCAACCCCATTGGCAACCGGGGTATCCAGGCTATCGCCAATTCGGAAATGATGCAAAACATCACCCTGCTCGATTTGTACGAATGCGAGATCACCGACGAAGGCGCCCGCGCCATTGCGGAATCCAAACATCTCAAAAATCTGAAAAGCCTGGTGCTGATTCATAATGACATCAGCGACGAGGTACAGGAATTACTCCAGAACTCCCCCAATCTCCCCAACCTGGACAACGTGGTGTTCCGCCTGGGACAGGGCGGGGAAGCCGCCTGAGGCTCATCTTTCCTGCTGAAAAACTTTCCTGCCATTAAAAATTTTCCGCTCTTCGTCATCCTTTTAATTGAGTCGCCTCCGGTTTCGGTTACAATAAAAGGCTCCCCACCGTCAAGCGTGGCGCTGGATCCAATATCCTCCTCCCCTTACCAAGGGGAGGACTGAGGTGGGGTTATCATAACCTCCCCTGTATCCCCTCCTTGGTAAGGAGGGGAAAGGGATTGCAAATGATCTCATCCGGAAGGAAAAGTTCTTAAAGGTATCGAGAAAGGTGAACGGGAGTTATGTTTACAGGCGAAAAACCGGATCTGCTGGACATCTGTCCTCTCCGGGAAGACAGCATTTACGTGGTCGGGAAAGACGGCATTCCCCAGCATTATGACGGGGAAGAATGGACCCCCATGCGCACCGAAAACGCCAATCCCCTGATGGGCATCTGGGCCGCGCATGAAAAAGATATTTACGCGGTGGGCGTCGGCGGCGTGGTGATCCACTTTGACGGTAAGGACTGGAAGCCGCTCGATACCGGGAATTACGACTCGCTCAACTCGGTCTACGGGTATGACTCGGAGCATCTTTTCACATTCGGGGTGGGGGGACGCGTGTTGTTTTGGAACGGCAAGAACTGGGAATACCGCGAACCCGGAACCATCCACGACCTGTTCGGATTCTGGGGAGCAGATATCGAACATATCCACGCGGTCGGCGGCGAAGGCATTTACCGGTTCTATGACGGCAAAAACTTTCAGCGCCGGGAGGAATTAACCGAAGAGACCGTTTCCCTCTATGGCGTCTGGGGCACGAGCAACAACAGCGTCTACGTCGTCGGGTCCGAGGGCACCATCCTGCATTTCGACGGCGAGGAATGGCAACCCATGGAATCCGGCACCCAGGAATACCTTTTGGCTGTTTGGGGAACCTCGGACGACCATATTTTCGCGGTCGGGGACAATGCCATCATCCTTCATTACGACGGCAAACGGTGGAGCCCCATGGAATCGGGCAACGACAATTACCTCACCAAGGTGCAGGGGTTGGGTCCGGACAAAGTCTATGCCTGTGGGGAAAATGGCACTGTTCTGCGCTACGATGGCAAACAATGGAACGATCTGTCGTTATAAGCCATGAGTAGAAGAATCTGAGTTCGGCTTGATTCTTCCTCCCCTTATCAAGGGGAGGACTGAGGAGGGGTTGGTTTTAAAAGCGCTCGATCAATCGAGCCACTGCAAAAAATGGAGCAAGGTGCAATACATAAGGTTTATATATTTTAAAGGGAGTTTTAAATGAGCAGTCTGACCACCAGTCACTTGCTGTCCATCTACGGATTCGGGGAAGACAATGTGTTCATCGGCGGCGCCGAGGGCACCATCCTGCATTTCGACGGCAAGCAATGGACGAAAATGGATTCCGGCGGACGCTGGACCATGAAGCGGATGTGGGGAAGTGCGCCGGACAATCTGTACGGGGTGTGCACCGACGGCAAAATTCTGCATTACGACGGCAAGCAGTGGAAGCCGGAGGATACGGATAGCTTTCCTCCCATGTCCGGTATCTGGGGCCGGGGACCGGACGATATCTATGCCGGTTGCCGGCTGGGAAAGATCGCCCACTGGAACGGCTCCCAGTGGAAGTTCATGCGCTCCGGAACCAATACCGACGTCGCCGCCCTGTGGGGCAACGAAGATTGCATGTACGCCGTCGGGTTCGACGGACTGGTCCTGCGCCTGGTCGACGACCATTGGGAACGGCTCACCTTCAACTCCAACGCCGAGTTGTACAGCATTTGCGGATTCGGTTCGGACAACATGTACTTCTGCGGGTCCGACGGCACGATCATCCATTTCAACGGCGCCGAGTTCAAGGAAATGCCCTCGCAGACCATGGAATTCTTCCTCGACATCTGGGGACCCAGCGCGGAGTTTGTCTTTGCCATCGGCGACCTGGGCATGATCATGTTTCTCGACGGCGATCAGTGGACCCGCATCGAATCCAACACCGAAGAATACCTGACCGCCATCTGGGGGAGCTCCGAAGAAAATATGTACGCAGTCGGCGACAACGGCCTCATCCTGCACTGGAACGGGGAAGACTGGACCGCCGTCGAGTAGTTTCTTAAGGGTTGAAACTTTTAGGTTTAAGAGACGGCTCCGGGGCCGTCCCCGCCGTTTTCAAACTCCTTGACCCTTTTCATCCGAAATGATAAAGTCTGGAAACTAACCTATTGAAATTGTGATGACTTTTGAGAGTCGCGGACCATCCGGGCACAGTTTCGCTGTGCTTTTTTTATTGAGCGTTTATGGCCTACAAACCGACATTCGAGGAATTCAAGGAGAGCGCCAAACAGGGCAACCTGATTCCGGTATACAAGGAAATCCTAGCCGATCTCGACACCCCGGTTTCCGCCTACATGAAAATCGGCGGCGAACCCTACTCCTTTCTGCTCGAAAGTGTCGAGGGCGGGGACAAATGGGCGCGCTACTGTTTCCTGGGATGTAACCCGTCCATCATCATCGAGACCAAAGGGTTGACCGTCACCGTCCGTAACCACGGCGTCACGGAAAGGAAAAACATCGACGGCGCGGTTCCGCTGTCCGTCCTCAAGGACATTCTGTCCCGGTACCAGCCGGTGGACACGCCGGGTCTGCCGCGGTTTTCCGGCGGCGCGGTGGGTTTCATCAGTTACGACATGGTGCGCTATTTCGAAAACCTGCCGGACGAGACCGAAGACGATCTGGACATTCCCGATTCGGTTTTCGTCATCACCGATACCCTGCTGATTTTCGACAATGTCAACCAGACGATCAAGGTGGTGTCCAACGCCCATACCGAAGGACGCGACCTGGCAGAAGTTTATAAAGAAACCACCGCCCAGATCGACGCCCTGGAAAAGAAACTGCGCCAGCCCGTTCCCAATACCCCGGACAGGCCCACGGACTCCCCGGTGGAAGAGGACCCGCGCATCGAATCCAATTTCGCGAAGGAGCAGTTCAAAGAGGCGGTGGTCAAGGCCAAACGCTATATCCATGAGGGCGATGCCATTCAGGTGGTATTGTCGCAGCGCCTCAAGTTCGATATTCAGCAGGACCCGTTTACCATTTACCGGGCCCTGCGGACGATCAATCCCTCGCCCTATATGTATTACCTGAATTTTGACGACGTCCAGGTGGTCGGTTCGTCGCCGGAGGTTCTGGTCCGTCTGGAAGGGGATCAGGTGGAGGTCCGCCCCATCGCCGGAACGCGCAAGCGTGGCCAAAATGAAGCCGAGGACCAATATTTGGAAAAGGATCTGTTGCAGGACGAAAAGGAGTTGGCCGAACACATCATGCTGGTCGATCTCGGCCGCAACGACTTGGGCCGGGTGGCGCAGATCAACTCGGTCGAAGTGAACGAAAAATTCACCATCGAGCGCTATTCCCACGTCATGCATATCGCGTCCAACGTGCGCGGCCGGTTGAAGAAAGGACTCGACTGTTTCGACGTACTGAAAGCGGCGTTCCCAGCGGGCACGGTGTCCGGCGCGCCCAAGATTCGCGCTATGGAAATCATCGACGAGTTGGAACCGACGCGCCGCGGAATCTATGCCGGAGCGGTCGGATACATCAGCTTTTCGGGCAATATGGATACCGCCATCGCCATCCGCACACTGGTGGTGAAGGATCAGGTCGGTTACCTCGGCGTCGGCGCGGGGATTGTCGCCGACTCGGTTCCGGACAATGAATTCGAGGAAACCATGAACAAGGGACGGGCCATGCTCAAGGCCATCGGCCTGGCGGGAAGGGGGCTTCTGCCATGATCCTGATGATCGACAACTACGACTCCTTCACCTACAATCTGGTGCAGTACATGGGAGAATTGGGCGCGGAGCTGGAGGTGTACCGCAACGATCAGATTTCCATTGATGAGATCGAACAACGGGCTCCCAGCAAAATCGTGATTTCTCCCGGTCCCTGCACCCCCTCGAAAGCGGGCATCTCCAAGGAAGTGGTGCGCCACTTTGCCGGAAAGATTCCTCTGTTGGGCGTGTGCCTGGGACACCAGTCAGTGGCGGAGGCGTTCGGCGGCGATATCATCAAAGCCCGAAAACTCATGCACGGCAAAACCTCGATGATCCAACATGACGGCAAAACCGTGTTCCAGGGTCTGCCTAACCCGTTCGAAGCCACCCGTTATCATTCACTGGTGGTCAACCGGAAAACCCTGCCGGACTGTTTTGAAATCACCGCCGAATCGGATGACGGCGAGATCATGGGCATCCGCCACAAGGAGCTGGTTATCGAAGGTGTGCAGTTTCATCCTGAATCGATCTTGACCGTATACGGCAAGGATTTGCTGAAAAACTTTATCGATCTGCCGGCCGAAAAGGTAAACGAACATGAAGGCACAGGACATCCTGCATAAGGTAGTCGACGGGAACGACCTGACCGAAGACGAAATGGTATCCATCATGACCCAGGTCATGGAGGGCAAGGTGGACCGTTCGCTATTGGGCGCGTTTCTCACCGCGCTTCACATGAAAGGCGAGACCGTGGCGGAAATTTCCGGCGCCGCGCAGGTGATGCGCGAAAAGGCGGAACCGTTGAACATTCCCGTTGAGGGGGTGGTCGATACCTGCGGCACCGGCGGCGACGGTGCCGACACCTTCAATATTTCCACCACCGCCGCGTTTGTCGTGGCGGGGGCGGGGATTCCCGTCGCCAAGCACGGCAACCGTGCGGTCTCCAGCCGGGCGGGAAGCGCCGACGTGCTGAAATGCCTCGGGGTCCATATCGAGGCGGACAAATCGGTGGTGGAGCGTTGCGTCGAGTTGGCGGGTATCGGGTTCCTGTTCGCGCCGACCCTGCATAAAGCCATGAAACACGCGGCGGATGTCCGCCGGGAATTGGGTTTCCGCACGGTGTTCAACCTGCTGGGACCGCTGACCAATCCCGCCCGCGTTCAGGCGCAGGTGGTGGGCGTGTTCGATTCGAAATGGACCTCGCTTTTGGCTCAGGTCCTTAAAAACCTCGGTACCCGGCATGCCTTTGTGGTGCACGGCGAGGATGGCCTCGACGAAATTACCTTAACGTGTAACACCAAAATTTCTGAGTTAAATAATGGAGAAATAAAGGATTATTATCTTGATCCTACGGAGTTGGGCTTTGAGTATTGTTCGGAGCAGGATTTAAAAGGCGGCTCCGTGGAGAACAATGCGACCATCCTGCGAGAATTGCTCGACGGGGCAGGCGGTCCCAAACGCGATATCGTTTTGTTGAACGCATCCGCGGCAATCGTTGCGGCGGGCAAGGCCGCCGGTTTCAAGGAGGGAATCGAAGTCGCCAGAAAATCCATCAACTCCGGCGAGGCGCGGCAAAAGTTGAAAGACCTGTGCCGTCTCAGCCATTCGTAAGGCATAACCTTATGGCTAATATTCTCGATGAAATATTCGCCGCCAAAAGGGTGGAACTGGATACCACCCGGCGCGAAGCTCCGTTGACCGAGGTCAAAAATAAAATAGGCGATCAGCGGGATGTGATCCCCATCACCGATGCGATCAAGGTCCCCGGGGAAGGTTCGAAAATCATCGCTGAAATCAAGCGGCGCACGCCGTTCAAAGGCGACTTGGTGGAGCAGTTCGATCCCCTGGCGATTGCCCGGACCTATGCGGAGAGCGGCGCTACGGCGATTTCCATTTTGACCGAAACCCGGTTTTTTGGCGGCAGCCTGGAGCACGTCGAACAGGCCAGCCGGTTGGTGCTGTCCATTCCCCTGTTGCGCAAGGATTTTATTTTTGATGAGTACCAGGTGTATGAATCGCGCGCCTGCGGGGCCGATTGTTTTCTGCTGATCGCCACTTCGCTGGATAAGAACCAGTTGCGGGATTTACTGGAGTTGGGCAAGGAGATCGGCCTCACCGCGCTGGTGGAAACGCATCACGAGCGGGATATGGAAAAAGCGTTTCATGCCGGCGCGGAGTTTTTGGGCATCAACAACCGGGATTTGACCACGGGTAAAACCGATCTCGACATTTCCCGCCGACTGCTCAAGGAAACGCGCGGCATGGACAACCTGCTCCTCGTGTGCGAGAGCGGCATCGACAGCCGGTCGCAGATCGAGGAGTTCGAAGGGCTGGGGATGCACGCGTTTCTCATCGGCGAAAGCCTGATGAAAGCGCAGAACATTTCCGATAAGCTTCAGGAGTTTACGGTTCATGGCAAAACCCAACCCGCCGGTTAAGGTCAAGGTCTGCGGCACCACGCGCCTCAAGGACGCCCTCCTGGCGGTGGCATGCGGCGCCGATGCCATCGGGTTTATTTTTTACAGGAAAAGCCCGCGCTATGTGACGGCTCAAACTGCGAAGGACATTTGTTCGAAACTGCCGCCGTTCGTCCACCGGGTCGGCGTGTTTGTCAATGAGACGGCGGAGACCATCAACCGTATCGCCGACCGTTGCGGGCTGGATGCGGTGCAGCTGCATGGCGACGAGTCGCCGGCGTTTTGCAGAAAGATCAGGCACCGGGTGATCAAGGCGGTGCGGGTTCAGGATGCCGGGTCGCTTAAAGGTTTGTCCCGCTACCCGGTGGACGGATTTTTGCTCGATACGTATCAAGAAGATCAACGGGGCGGCACCGGCGAAGTGTTCGACTGGGACTTGGCCCGGCGTGCGAAAAAGTACGGTCCGATCATCATCGCCGGAGGGCTTAATCCGCGCAACGTGAAAGCGGCCATTCAAAAAGTGCAACCGTACGGCGTGGATGTCAGCTCGGGGGTCGAGCAGTCGCCGGGCAAAAAGGACCCCAAAAAGATAAAGGCGTTTTTAAAAGCGGTGCGCGGGAGTTAACAGGAGAGTGTTATGAGTACACCCACATTGCCGGATCGACAAGGCCATTTCGGAGAGTTCGGCGGCAAATTCGTCATCGAAACTCTGATGCCGGCCCTCGAGGAATTGGAGAAGCTGTATCACGAGGCCCGAAACGATCCGGAATTCCAGAAACAGCTCAGGTTTTATCTGGAGCATTATGTGGGGCGGCCGTCGCCGCTGTATTTCGCGGAGAACCTGACCCGCCAGCTGGGCGGCGCCAAAATCTATCTCAAGCGCGAGGATTTGAACCACACCGGCGCGCATAAAATCAACAACACCATCGGCAGCGCTTTGCTCACCCAACGGATGGGCAAGAAGCGGGTCATCGCCGAAACCGGAGCGGGCCAGCACGGCGTGGCCACCGCCACCGCCGCGGCACTGTTCGATCTGGAATGCGAGGTGTTCATGGGCGAGGAGGATATCCGCCGTCAGGCGCTCAACGTGTTCCGCATGAAACTGCTCGGCGCGAAAGTCACCCCGGTTTCGTCCGGGACGCGCACCCTGAAGGACGCCACCAGCGAAGCCATCCGCAACTGGATCACCACGGTAGAAGACACGCATTACATCATCGGCTCGGTGGTGGGACCGCACCCGTTTCCGATGATCGTGCGGGATTTCCAGAGGGTCATCGGCGACGAAACCAAAGAACAGATTCAGCAGGTGGAAGGCCGCCTGCCGGACGTTCTGGTGGCCTGTGTCGGCGGCGGCAGTAATTCCATGGGCCTGTTTTACCCCTTCGCGGATGATAAAGAAGTCAAAATGATCGGCGTCGAAGCCGCCGGGTACGGTATCGAAACCGGCAAGCACGGCGCATCCCTGGGGCATGGTGCGGTGGGAATCCTGCACGGGATGAAGAGTTATCTGCTGTTCGACGCCGACGGACAGGTCCAGGAAGCCCATTCCATCTCCGCCGGTCTTGATTACCCCGGTGTCGGAGCCGAGCACAGTTATTTCAAGGACAGCCAGCGCGCGGAGTACGTTTCGATCACCGATCAGGAAGCGCTGGAAGGTTTCAAACTGTTGTCGCGCACCGAGGGCATCATTCCCGCGCTGGAAACGGCGCATGCCATCGCCCAGGTGGCGAAAATCGCGCCGAACATGAAAAAGGACGAAGTGATGGTCATCTGCTTGTCCGGGCGGGGCGACAAGGACGTCGACCAGGTGGCGGAATTTCTGGGAGAGGAACTGTGAGCCGTATTCAAAAACGATTCGACTGGCTGAAATCGAACAGCGAGAAAGCACTGGTGGCGTTTATCACCGCGGGCGATCCCGATCTGGCATCCACCAAGGAGCTATTCTCGGCTATCGAGGAAGGCGGGGCCGACATCATTGAGCTGGGCGTGCCGTTTTCCGATCCGCTGGCGGACGGGCCGGTCATCCAGGCGTCCTCCCAGCGGTCGCTCAAAAGCGGTACCACCCTTAAAAAAATCATCCAACTGGTGCGCGAGATTCGTCAGTCGTCTCAACTGCCCCTCGTTCTGATGACCAGTTTCAATCCGGTGTTCGTTTACGGCCAGGAAGCGTTTGTGAAAGATGCCGTCGAAGCCGGAGTCGACGGGGTGATCGTCCCCGACCTGCCGCCGGAAGAGGCGGGAGAGTTTGACGCGTTGGCCCAGGCGCAAGGCTTGGACGTGATTTATCTGCTGGCCCCCACCAGCACGCCGGATCGGATCGAGATGATCAGTCAGAAGAGCCGCGGGTTTATTTACTATATTTCCCTGACCGGGGTGACCGGGGTGCGCCGTTCGCTGGCTCAGGGTGTGGAAGAAAAAGTGCGCCGGATCAAACAGGCGACGGCTCTGCCGGTCCTGATCGGATTCGGAATCTCCGGGACGGAACAGGCCAAGGCGGCATCCGGATTTTCCGACGGAGTGATTGTCGGAAGCGCCCTCGTCCGCATGATCGAGGAAAACCCGGACCCCGCCGAGCGCGAGGAAAAGCTCAAGGTGTTTGTCCGCAAGATGAAACAGGCGCTCCAGGACAGCAAGTAGGGACGGCCTCATGTCCCCCAAAATTTCCGTTATCATCCCTGCCTACAACGAAGAAAAATCCCTACCCCTTGTGTTGAACGATCTTCCCAAGGACCAACTGCACCAGATCATCGTGGTCGATAACCGCTCGACTGACCGGACTGCCGAGGTGGCTCGTAAGAACGGGGCGACGGTGGTCCATGAAAGGCGCCGGGGCTACGGCCGGGCCTGCCTTACGGGAATGGCCGCGCTGGACGCTCCCGATATCGTGGTGTTTTTGGACGGCGATTACAGTGACTATCCCGAGGAAATATCCCTGCTGGTGGAGCCGATTCTTAAAGGCGAGGCGGATTTTGTGGTGGGCAGCCGTATGCTTCTTGCCGAGAGCAGGCAGGCCCTGCTTCCCCAGGCGCGTTACGGCAACCAGCTCGCGGTCTTTTTGATCCGGCTGTTTTTCGGCCACCGATTCACCGATCTCGGACCGTTCCGGGCGATCCGTTCCGAATCGTTGCAGGCCATCGGGATGCACGACCAGGATTTCGGCTGGACGGTGGAAATGCAGATCAAGGCCGTGCAGAACGGGTTGCGTATCCGGGAGGTTCCGGTCCGTTACCGGGTACGCATCGGCGTGTCCAAAATCACTGGCACCCTATCCGGCACCCTGAAAGCCGGCACAAAAATTATCTACACGATCTTTAAATATTTGATAACCTAATCCGGCTCATATCTGCCGGTCCTGTTGATGCGCCGGACCCTCGAACGGGAAATCCCAATGCCGCGATTCCTTTTAAAATTTCTCGTGTTATGGAGCTGGATCCTGGTGTGGTCCCCGAGTGCCCCCGCCCTGGCTCTGGACATGGAAAGCCTGGTGCAAAGCCGGTTGAGCAAGGACGGCACAACCCTCGATTTGACGCGCAAGAAAATCAAAACCGCAGGCGCCCGGCAACTGGCTCAGATGGAAGTCCTCAAAGGGGTGACCAGCCTGTTGCTGGAGGGTAACCAGATCAAAAACGAGGGGATGGAAGCGCTGGCGCAGTCTCCCCATCTGGCGCAATTGAAGCATCTGGATTTATGGGGAAATACCCTGGGAGACCTCGGCGTGCAGGCTCTGGTGGAATCGCCCTACCTGAAGAATCTGGAAACGCTCAAGCTCTGGAAAAATGAGATTGGCGAAGACGGCCTCGCCCTGATGGCGGAATCGGATCATTTTCAACATCTGAAAACCCTGTTGCTGAACGACAACCTCGTCACTCCGGAGGCGATTGGATATCTGGCGCAGTCCAAGGGATTCCCAAATCTGGAAACCCTGAGCCTGTTCCGAAACCTAATCGGCGATGAAGGAGCGGGGCATCTGGCCCGATCCCCCAATTTTATCAATTTGACCCAGTTGTACGTTGGACAGAATAACATTACCGATGTGGGTGCGGTCGAGTTGATCAAATCACGAAATTTTCCGAAGCTGGTTGTGCTGGATATGATTCAGAACCAGTTGGGGGAAGAAACATTGAAGGCCAAGTTCAAATTCAACCGGAACCGGGGGATCGAGATCGTTCTTCGGTAGTAGATAACTTACTTTAAATAAATAATTATAACTTGTTGTAATCAATATAAAAATGTTCCATCCCATGAGGGTGTGCTCTTTCTTTTTTGGTGTTCTCTTCCTGTTATCCGGATCGATGGCTCCATCCGCTCCGGGACCGGGCCATTACCCTTACCAGGACATCGGCGACGGCAGAAAGGCGACGGAAGTGGTTTTAACCTTGGTCGACGGCGTGGCGGTCGATCACGAGGGAAATATTTATATTTCGCACCGGTCCAAAAACCGCATACGCAAAATCGATAAGGACGGCATCATCACAACCATTGCGGGTAACGGGAAGGCGGGTTTTGGCGGCGACCACGGTCCCGCATTGAAAGCGACTTTTAATTTTCCCGCAGGATTGTGTCTGGATCAAAAAGGAAACCTTTTTGTGGCGGACCGCAACAACCACCGCGTTCGCCGGATTGATGTTGCGGGAACGGTAACCACCGTGGCCGGCACCGGTATTCCCGATATGGGGGGCGATGACGGGCCGGCCATTCAGGCCCATTTGAATTATCCTTCCGATCTGGTGTGTGATGGTAAGGGCAATCTGTATATTTCCGACCGGTCCAACAACCGCATTCGAAAGGTCGATTCCCAGGGCGTGATCACCACCGTGGCGGGCTTGGGCCTGCCCGAGTTTGGCGGCGATTTTGGCCCGGCGGTGGACGCCTTTCTGAAATATCCGTTCGGGATCGATCTCGATGCCCAGGGCAATCTGTACATCGCCGACCGGGGCAACAACCGCATCCGCAAGGTCGATACCCAGGGAATCATCACCACGGTGGCGGGTGACGGCACCCATTTTTTCTCCGGGGATTACGGGCCGGCCACGCGCGCCAGCCTGGCTTATCCCACCGATGTGGCGGTCGATCCACGCGGCAACCTGTACATTG
>SMVT01000006.1 GCA_004357365.1 Nitrospina sp. | reverse complement strand
CGGATTCCTAATCCGGGGGCCGTGCGTTCGAATCGCGCCGGGGGCACCATTAAAAGAAGGGGTTTACGGGGAAATCCCGTAAACCTCTTTTTTGAAATAGCCGATCAGGACCACAATAGGACCACATTGAGCGAAAAGGGCTCGGCTATGGGGAAAGGGAAGATCGTCAGTTCTGGGGGCTATTGGTGGGTCCTGTAGAGTGAATTCGGGTATAGTTTCTTATGGCCCTCCCGAACAAAATTCCCCGTCTGCTGATCATGTCGTACCTTATACTTGCCCCCGCCACCGCCTGGACCGCTCCCACCATAACAGGTCCTGTGACCGCCAAGGTGGTCAAGGTCTATTATGGCGATACAATTACCGTGGAAGCCTACCCGTGGCCGGGTCTGGAAGCAAAGGTCAGCGTTAGGATTGATGGCGTGGATACTCCTGAAATCCGTGGAAAGTGTGATGCTGAAAAACAGAAGGCCATAGAAGCCCGCGAGTTCGTGAAAGGGTTGGTCCTGGGCGAGACTATCTTTCTGCAGAACGTCAAGCATGGGAAGTATGCCGGGCGGGTAGTGGCGGACGTGAAACTGGAAGGCGGGGGTAGTCTGGCGCAGAAGATTATCGACCGGGGTTTGGGCCGGGAATATCATGGCGGGAGGAGAGAGGGATGGTGTGCAACCCTATAATAAAAACTATTTTTCTAATGTACCAGTCATTCGCTTTTCCCCCACTTTTCGATAGTGTTCTAATACAAATTGCAGTAAAACTTAACTAAGAGGTTAAGGAAGACGAAGAGTGAAGGAAGACCTAAAAGACCTCCAAAAAGCCGTTGAAGGTCTACATAATTGCTCTGCGAGGTTTAAGGAATCTGTGCCAGTAAAAGATGAATTTGATGGCCGGACGACATGGGAGGGTATTGTCCATGTTTTCGATCTAATTGACCACCCGGAATCTACTAAATGCTACGCATGGTCCTCTCCTATTGAAGGCTCAGAAAAACGTAAATTCTACGCGGTTCTTCATATCCCCCCTGTTCATTCCCCAGAAAGGGCGATCAGGGCTTCGATCATTAAAGACTTCCGAAACGAAAAATAAATCTTGATCAAATTAGGACACTACCAAATCTAGCAACTTGACCTTTTCAACCGATTAGGGTTTAATCCCTGTATTCAAACATTTAATCAGAATCTTAACATAAACTCTGGACCACTTTTTTGGGGGCCGGTCAAGTATTTCTCCGCCGGACTCCTGCGCCACCAACTGTGTGTCCACAAGATATTCCAAACCCTGGATTTTCATGGATCCTGAAAAAGTTCATTACAATTATTGCGATGAGCTCACCACCACGCCTCTTGCGCCCAACACAAAAGTTCTTGTGACCGGGGCAAATGGTTATGTATCTCAACGGCTAATTCCGGAACTGGTGCATCGCGGTTATTTTGTCCGTTGCATGCTACGAACCAAAAATACTCCTTTTCTTCTCGATCATCCCCGGATTGAAGTGGTGTATGCAGACTGCTTGGTCAAGGAACAACTAAGGCTGGTGTTGCAGGATATCGAAATCGCGTATTACCTCATTCACAGCATGAGAGCTAAGCGAAGTGAATTTGCGGAAATGGACAAGATGATGGCTCAAAATTTTGCGGAAGAAGCTGAAAAAGCCGGAATCAAGAAGATCATTTATCTGGGCGGATTAGGGGAAACCAACGTTCTGTTGTCACGGCACCTGCAAAGCCGAATAGAGGTTGGAGAAATTTTATCGAAAAGTTCCATTCCAGTAATCAGCTTGCGTGCAGCTATCATAATCGGGACGGGAAGCACTTCTTATGAATTGTTGAAATCACTGGTTATGCACAACCGTTGGATTCCTTTTATGGTGGAGTTCAACAATCTGTGCCAATGCATCGCCATTCGGGATGTGATCAAGTATCTTGTGGGCATCATGGAATTTCGAAGCAATGTGAGCCGGGTCTATCATATCGGTGGAAAGGATGTGTTGGCTTACAAGGACGTGATCCTGGGTTTCGCAAAAATCGCAAAAAGAGATATCCGGTTCTTTGACGTATTCTGGGTTCCCCTCCCCATTTCGGTGTCATGCAGGATCTTCGCTTGCTGGCTCCATTTATTTACATCCCTGCCAGTCAATATTATTTCCTTGCTTTTGAACAGCTTGAAATCGGATGTGGTCTGTCTTAATAACGATATTAGAAATATTCTTCCTTTTGAGCCTCTTTCATTTGAGATCGCCGTAAGGCGGGCTCTGGAAAGAGAAAGAAAGTCCCAGGTCTTTTCCCACTGGAGCGACGTTCCCCCGGATTCTATGCGGGACTTGTTACCTCTTTACGAGTATGAATCAGCGAGTTTTGTCGTTGAGGAACATTCCATCGATATTCCCGCAAATTCAAATATCGTTTTTCAATCGATCACCAAAATAGGAGGGAAACACGGCTGGCTACAAGGTAATTTTCTGTGGAGAATTCGCGGGTTTATCGATAGGCTGTTGGGTGGAATCGGTCTCCAAAGAGGGCGCAGGGATCCCGATCAATTGAGAGAAGGCGATTCTTTGGATTTTTGGCGCGTGGAAAAGTTGGAACCCAATAAAGAACTGCTTTTGAGGGCGGAGTTGATTTCCCCGGGATTATCCTGGTTACAATTTCTGTTGGATCCGGGAACCAACGACTCGACAAAATTAACCCTCAAAGCCCATTTTATTCCAGACCCGTTTTGGGGGCAGCTTTACTGGTTCCTCATGTCGAAATTTCACACCTATATTTTCAAGGGTATGTTGGCCCACTTTCGTCAAACAGCTACTGAAAAGAATCCTAAAGTAATAAAGTCTTAAACAGGTTTAAAATGGGCAGCCAGCATTCATTTATGGCCTTCATTAAAAACCCCGGCAGTCTTGCTTACGGTTTTCGGTCGCTTTGAAGGGGCAGATCGATAGTAAATGTGGTTCCTTTTCCCCATTCGCTATCCACATCAATGGTCCCGCCGTGCTTTTGGATCAAGGTGCGGCACAGTGAAAGTCCCATACCCGTCCCCTCGCCTTCCGGCTTGCTGCTGTAAAAAGCCTCAAATATTTTTTCCAGATCCGCTTTTTTTATCCCGGTCCCTGTGTCGGCGATTTTTATTCTAATATAGCTCGAACCGTTCTTTGTTACCTGTCCGGTACTGGCGACGAGTGTACCCCCATGCGGCATGGCATGCCTGGCATTGTCGATAATATAGAGGAAAACTTGTCCCATTTCATCCGGGTTGACCGTTATTTTTGGCAAATCAGGATCAAATTCCCTGACAACCTTTATGTCGTCCGATCGCATATGGTGTTCTACCAGGGTAAGAATCGAATCCAATTCCTCGTAGATCCGAACGGCTTTAAATTTTGCCCCTTCCTTGCTGGAGAACTTCAAAAGCGATTGGATAATCTTTTCGATTCTTTTGGTTTCTTGTCTTGTTTTATCCAGTGATGCAAAAAGGTCGGAATCGCTGGTTTTCTTTAGAACCCTTTGAAAATTGGATGAGATGGCATTCAGGATGTTTAACACTTCGTTACACACCCCTTCGGTCAACCCTCCTATACCGGCTAATTTCTCTGAGGCAACCAGACTTCGGTGGGCTTCCTGGACTCTGTCCAGGGATTCTTTCAGTTTCTGGTGCGCCATTTGAAGGTCATAATGAGACTGCTTCAACCCATCTTCCGCTTGTTTGCGTGCGGTGATGTCGCGTATGGTCCCGATAAAAATCCGACGATCTTCCAACCACACCTCGTTGATCGCAACGTCCAGAGGAAAGACGGTTCCGTCCCTTCTCATTCCCTCCTCCTCGCGTCCGATGCCGACAATCTTTGAAATTTCTGTTTCCAGGTAGTTTTTGATATAGCTGTCGGGCCGGCTTTTATGAGGCTCCGGCATCAGAATTTTGATATTCTGGCCGACAACTTCTGGAGTAAAGTACCCAAAGATTTTTTCCGCGGCGGGACTGAAGGACTCGATAACACCCTCTTCGTCTATAGTGATGATGGCATCCCCGACGTTATCGACCACAGCTCGGATGCGCGCCTCCCGTTCCTGGGCAATTTTTGCAAAATGAAGAGCACGGGCCCGGCCAACATCCACTGCGGCCATCAGGTTGAGGGCTCGGGTCCGGCCTATATTCACGATAAGAGTAAGCCCAACGGCAATAAACCCCGTCAACCCAATCGCAAACAGGATAAGTCGCCGCGTGAAATTAAAGGATCGGTATGCTTCTTCCGCCTCGATTTCGGTGACAAGGGCAAATTCCATACTGTGATCCCAAAGCCAGGCACCCACCACGTTAACCCCCCGGTAATTCCTGTAACCTTCCACATCGACTCCGGCCCGCCGGGATATTGCTATTTCTGCCATTTTCGTAAAGGGTTGTTTGTTTCTAGGTATCTTGGATTTGAACCCATTAACCAGGTCTCCTCCCGGGTCCCGAATTTCGATGGAGAGAATTCCTCGCTTACCTTTAGAAATCAGCCCGATCTTACGCAGGTCTTGGTCGAAACGGCTTTCCGAGAGCAGAGTCCCGCTGGAGTTGAAGGCATAAGTTTCTCCCGTTTTCCCGGTTCGCCCCAGTTGCAGTACCCGGGTAAAATCAGTAGCAGGGTTAAGCCGGAAACCCAAAGCGGCCATAACCGCACCTTCCTCGTCCAAAATGGGCGCCACCACAAACATGATAGGTTCCCCCTCGACCATTTTTCCGGTATAGGTATTTAAAAGTGGAACATCGGAAATGAGGGGATGGCTGACCAAAGTCTCTCCATTAAAAATTCGCTTTAAAAAATCCCCCTGCCCGGCTAGAAGGTTGGTTTTGACCAAGTTCGAATCACGCATTGATCCGATATTGGAAAAGTCGGGAGCGATGACGAAATAACCAGAATAATCGTGCACACGGAGTTTGGGCTCAAGTAAAGTACGAAGCTTGGCCTGAGCGGTAGCATTCATAAGTACCTCGCGGGAACGAGGAACTTTCAATAATTCTTTTACTGTCGCCTGGAGTTTGTTGGATGAAGCCCAAGTAACAAAATCTGCTTTTCGTTCAAACTCCCAAATATGCAAAGCTGAATGCGTGGTTCGCAGGATTGTTTTTAAGGAATCGGTGAGGTCTGCACGAGTTTGATCTTCGATTCGTCCCAGCGTATACCAGGATATGGCAGATACGAGCAGGAAAAATATAAACCCCATCCCAAATAAAAGGAGTTGACCCAAGCGGCTTTCACTTTTGGGAAAACCGTCTTCAGGCATTTCAGGTTCCTGGATGGATTTAGGTTTGGGAACTGTGGAGTTTTCAGATAACTTCATGGTGAGGCTACCACTTTAAACCCTTTATTATTAGTGGTGCCGGGGGACGGAATCGAACCGCCGACACGAGGATTTTAAGTAATTACGAAAGGATTTCCGGGCTTTTCCGGGAAGTTCCTAAAAGCTATTTTTGATTAGGGTTTAAGATACACGGATCCATGAAGAGTTTCTAGAAATTTGGATCCAAATCCTTCTTTTTTCCGGCACGATTACACATGGAATTACACACAGAACGGCGCAGGCCCCTTGAATGCTCCAGCTTTGTGCTGTGGCTGAATCAGCGTCACGCTCTCAAAGCATTTCGGGCATCTGTAGGGGATGAAGAGGGCCATCACTAAAACCTAGAGGGTATTTGGATGTCCGTACTCTATTCCAGGCTGCCGATGCTGTCACCTCTTTGATATAATCCATTAAATTCACCGG
>SMVT01000042.1 GCA_004357365.1 Nitrospina sp. | reverse complement strand
GCGGGGAGCAATACCTGATTCGCGCGCCGGGACAGGTGGTTTCCGAGGAGGAAATTTCACAGATCGTGATCGGCACCCACCGCGGGGTTCCTATTCATATACACGACGTGGCGGACGTGTACATCGGCAAAGAACTGCGCACCGGCGCGGCCACCAAAAACGGCAGGGAAACCGTTCTGGGCACGGTGTTCATGCTGAAGGGCGAAAACAGCCGGACGGTTTCGTTGCGTGTGGCGGAGAAGATGAAGGAAATCAACCGCACCCTGCCCGCAGGCATCCAAGCCAAAGTCGTGTACGACCGTACCAAATTGGTCAACGCGACGTTGAAAACCGTGCGCGATAACCTTTTCGAAGGCGCCCTGTTCGTCATTCTGGTGCTGTTTCTGCTGTTGGGAAATTTTCGCGCGGCGTTCATCACCGCGCTGGTGATTCCCCTGTCCATGCTGTTCGCCATCACCGGCATGGTGACCCATAAAGTCAGCGGCAACCTGCTCAGCCTGGGCGCCATCGACTTCGGCATCATCATCGACAGCGCGGTGATCATCGTCGAAAACTGCGTCCGGCGCATGGGACTCGAGCAGGCCCGCCTGAAACGCGTCCTCCATCCGGAGGAGCGGCACCTTATCGTTCAGCAGGCGGCGGTGGAGGTGTCCCGTCCCAGCATCTTCGGGGTGTTCATCATCATGATCGTGTACCTGCCGATCATGACCCTCACCGGGATCGAGGGCAAAATGTTTCAGCCCATGGCGTTCACGGTGCTGGCGGCGTTGACCGGCGCCCTGATTTTATCGGTGACCTTTGTACCGGCGATGGTGGCGCAGTTTACCACCGGCCGCATCTCTGAAAAGAAAAATCCGCTTCTGCAACTGGCGAAAGCAATCTACGCACCGCTGCTCAACCTGTCCCTGAACAACCGCTCCGCCGTGATAACTCTGTCGGGGGTTCTGGTCGCCCTGGGCCTTTTGCTGGGAACGCGCCTGGGGACCGAGTTTATTCCCACCCTGGACGAAAAGGACATGGCGGTCCATGCCCTGCGCATTCCCGGCACCGGACTTGGCCAGGCGGTATCCATGCAGCACGCCCTTGAGAAAAAAATCAAAGAGTTTCCCGAAGTCGATTATGTGTTTGCCAAAATCGGTACGGCGGAGATCGCCACCGATCCCATGCCGCCGAGCGTCGCCGATGTGTTTGTGATGATGCGTCCGCGCTCCGAGTGGCCCGACCCCAAAAAATCGCGCACCGATTTGGTGGCCGAGATGGAGCGCAAGCTGGTCACCCTGCCCGGCAACAAATATGAATTCACCCAGCCCATTCAAATGCGCTTCAACGAACTGATCGCCGGGGTGCGGAGCGATGTGGCTGTCAAAGTGTTTGGAGACGATCTCGGCATTCTGCTGGATGAAGCGAAACGGATTTCCAAAGTGCTGGCCATGGTGCCCGGGGCCACCGACGTGCGGGTGGAACAGGCAACCGGATTGCCGGTGCTCACCATTCAACTCAACCGCAGCGAAATGGCGCGGCTGGGGCTGAACATCTCAGACGTGCAGGACGTGATCGAAATCGCCATCGGCGGCAAACGGGCCGGCCAGGTGTTTCAGGGCGACCGCCGGTTCGATCTGATCGTCCGCCTGCCGGATGACATCCGTAATGATATCCCCTCGCTCAAGCGCATTCCCCTGCCGTATCCCGAGGGCCTGGCCGGAACCGTGCATCCCGCCGCGGGATCCGCCACCACTCCGGGCCAACCGCTTCCGGCATTTATTACCTTGGGGGCAGTGGCGGATTTCAAAGTGATCAAGGGCCCCAACCAGATCAGCCGCGAGAACGGCAAACGCCGCGTGGTGGTCACCGCGAACGTGCGCGGCCGGGACCTGGGATCGTTTGTCGAGCAGGCGCAGGAGATGATTCAACGCCAGCTTTCCTTGCCGTCCGGTTACTGGATCACCTGGGGTGGAACCTTCGAGCATATGATCTCCGCCACCCAGCGGTTGTATGTAGTCGTACCGGTGGCGCTGTTGCTGATCTTCATGATGCTGTTCGCGGCGTTCGGTTCCACCCGGCAGGCGTTGATCATCTTTACCGGTGTGCCGCTGGCCTGGACAGGAGGTATCCTGTCGCTGTGGTTGCGGGGCATCCCCCTGTCCATTTCGGCGGCGGTCGGGTTCATTGCCTTGTCGGGGGTGGCGGTGCTGAACGGTGTGGTGATGATTTCCTTCATCAACCAACTGCGCGAGGACGGCATGGACCTGGGTCCGGCGGTGGTCGAAGGTTCGCTCACCCGGCTCCGGCCGGTGCTGATGACGGCGCTGGTGGCGTCTTTAGGTTTTCTGCCCATGGCGCTGGCGACCGGCACCGGCGCGGAAGTGCAGCGTCCGCTGGCCACGGTGGTGATCGGCGGCATCCTGTCGTCCACCGCACTGACACTTCTTGTCCTGCCCGCGTTGTACGAGGGTCTCCATAAAAGAATCAAGCGATAGCGGATTTCAGGAAGAGAGTTGCTCCGCATACTCGAACATGCGTTCGACACAGCGGAGCGCATTTTGCCGGACTTCGGGGGAAAGCTCGATCACCTGATCGGGACGAGGATTTTCCAGCGCCTGCAGGAGGTTCTGAAGCGAATTGGCCTTCATATATTTGCACATGGTGCAGGAGCCGACGAACCGTTTGTCGGGAAACTCGGATTGCAGAATGCCGGTCAAGCCGCATTCGGTGAGCAGGAAAAACGTATCGCAACTGGAGGTGCGGACGTGATCGAGCATGCTGGTGGTGCTTCCCACGAAATCCGCCTTCCGCACCACTTCGGGCTGGCATTCCGGATGCACCAGCACGTCGACTTCCGGATTGTTGGTGCGGACAAAGTCAATGGCGGCGGGGCCGTATTCCTCATGCACGTAACAGGTGCCGTCGTACCAGGCGATATTCTTATCCACCCCCCGGGTCTGCAAATGCTGAATCACGTTCTGGGCCATCAGCTTGTCGGGCAGAAAATAAATGTCGTCATTATCGATCGCCTCGATGATACGGTAAACGTTCGAAGAGGTCACGCACACGTCGCACAGGGCCTTCACTTCGGCAGTGGTATTGATGTAGCAGACAAAGGTGTGGTTGGGGTACTCCTGCCGCAGACGCCGGACATCGGCGGGGGTGATGCCGTCGGCCAGCGAACAGCCGCCATCGGGATTGGGGTCGATCACCGTTTTGTCCGGGTTTAAAATTTTCGCGGTCTCCGCCATGAACCGCACGGCGGGAAACACGATAACCTCGGCAGTAGAATCGCGCGCGGTTTTCGCCAGGCCGTAGGAATCGCCGATGTGGTCGGCCACCCCATACAGAATTTCCGGCGCCACATAATTATGCGCCAGGATGATGGCGTTCCTCTCCTTCTTGAGTTCTTCGATGCGGCGGATAACGGGATGAATCCGCCGGCAATGCTCCAGCGTGAACTCGCACAAAGGACTGCCGACTTTGATCGGCTTCAGTTTTTCATACAGTTGTTCGGCGGTGATCATACGATTAACCGGGAGGCCACTTCATGGGCCGTCCGCCCAGCAGATGCAAATGAATGTGGAACACCGTTTGCCCGGCGCCCATCCCGCAGTTGAGGACCAGACGAAAGCCCGACATTTCAAGATCGTTTTCTTCGGCCAGGAATTTGGCGACAGTGAACACCGACCCCATCATATCCTTGTCCGATTCCTCGATTTCCATGAGGGTGCCCACATGTTTTTTGGGAATGATCAGAAGATGGACTGGCGCCTGGGGATTGATATCCTTGATTGCGATGAAATGATCATCCTTGTAAACGATTTCAGAGGCTTCGTCTCCGCTGGCAATTTTACAGAACAGACAGTTTTCCACAGCAACCTCCTTGAAAATGAATGTCCAAGAGACTTCCCATAGCTCTTAATATACCCCGGCCCCCGAACGAAGCCAACCCTAAATTCCGCATAACGACGCACTCACACAGGATGCCGTTATCCCTGTCACGGCACATGGAAATTCAATCCGTTTGGACCCGATATCAGCGGGAATAATTTTTGCCATCGAAGGGTTCCTGCAAATCCATGCGGCGCAGGTATTCCTGGATTTCCTTTTTGTAGGAAACGAAAGGATCCAGCATGAGGAAGGGTTCTTCTTTATTGAGGCGGAATCCGATCCAGTCGATCAGATAACCGGCCTGGCTTTCCAGCAGGGTTTTCACCAGTTCGCCGCGGCCGTCGGCGCGGGTACCCTTGGGGGCGCTGGACATCGCAAACCGGATGGCTTCGTCGGAGGTTTTGCGGTGGGCGTCGCCGTTTGCTTCGAGGCCCCAATACAGGCCGTGCGCTTTGTTGAGGTTATGGAACTCCAGATCGAGACTTTTGATCCACGGGTCCTGCCATCCCACGTTTTCCGATTTCATGAATTCGGTGAGCAACCAATACTTGCTGGCCCAGTCGACGCGCCCGATAAGGGCTTCCGGCCCCTTGGGCATATCGGTCAGCACCGATTCCCAAGCCTCCAGCACCCAGTCGGCATCACTGGAGGAGCCGACCAGATATTTCTTGCCGGCCTGTAGCATGTCCCACTGCAATTCCAGGGCGGTGGTCGGCTTGCCGTCGCGCAGAGTGATCTCCCATTTGAACTCGGGATCGCGGGAAATATCGCGCATGGTATCCACAGAGTTGGAAAGAATCCATTCCGGATTAGCCACGCCCAACTCGATCAGCTCCATCATCAGAGAGGTGGTGCCCATCTTGAGAGCGCAGGCGAATTCGCTCATGTTGGAATCGCCCACCAGCAGATGAATGCGCCGGTACTTGCTGGGATCGGACAACGGTTCGTCGCGGGTATTGACGATCGCGCGATTGTACTGCACCCACCGGTAAAATTCGTTGGGGATGTGATCGGCGCGCTGGGAAATCTGGAAGTTGACCTTTTCCTCGTCCTTGCGCGTCTGATGGATGTCGTCCCAGTCGCGGAACGGTTGCGGGTTGCAGGCGCCGGTTCGTCCCGCGCCGGAATAAATCTGGCGGGTCACCAGAAACGACGCCAGCAGGCGCAGGTTTTCGCGGTTGTCGAACTGGAACGCGCGGCTGACGAGATAGTTCTCGTGGCACCCGAAGGTGGCGTTGGTTTCCAAATCGACGTTGTTCTTGATAAACGCTACCTGATCTGCCCAACCCAATTCCTCCAGGGCTTTTTGTACAATCTCATCGCCGGCGCGGTCGAACGTGATCAGGTCCACCAGGTTGGAACATTCCGGCGACGCGTATTCGAGATGGCCCATGTCGAGGTAAATGCGGCCGCCGTTGGCGAGAAACCCGCCGTTGCCGGGCGGTTCGTCGTTGGCGCGGTAATGCAAGTCGAGCACGCCCTGCTTCTGGTCGAAGATATGATTTTTAATGCGGACCGCGACGTCGATGGGGCCGTATTTGAAATCCTCCTCTTTGATCAGGAGGCCGTATTCGGTTTCGATTCCGTATATTCTGCGTTTCATGTTTATTTCGCCGCCGTTTTTAAAGATTCGATTTCATCCGGGGTGACCCTCCGGTACAGGGCCTTGCGTTCGGTTTCCGTGGAAAGAACCGCAGCTTCCAGCGTCCATTGATCGAACGCCTCCGCCAAGCCGACCGGTGGGTCTTCGTCATCTTCGGATTCGGGCGCACCCTGTTTCTTGCCCTCTTCCCACAGGTGGCAGGCTTCTATTAAAGCCTTCTCCAGCGAAAGCGAGGCAAAATCGGTTTGCTCGATCTGTTTTTGAATCCACTCCGATTCCTTGTCGTTACCGGAGATCACCGCTCCTTTTTTGAACATCTCCGAGTGTCCGTCGTAATTGAGCCGGAAGAACGCCGCCTGGTTGTCGAAATCGATTTCGGCAAACAGCAGTTTGACCAGATACGGCGCCCGCATGACTTCCTCGAAATTCTGTTTTATGGCCGGGGCGATTCCGAACTGGAGGAGCCGGGCAATGGTAACATCTTTTTCCGACCGGTTGAACCCTTCGAGATGCGCCATGTCGAGAAGCGTCATGCGCAGACGTTCGACGTCGGCGGGATGGCCGAGACTGCCGAGGGCGATGCGGTCGTACAATTCAAAAATTTTTCCGGGCTGGGCGGTGAACCCCATCATCAGCGCTCCGCCTTGGTAAGGAACGGCCAGGACCGGCTGGCCTTTTTTCAGTTTCGCCTGGACGTAACTGTGGCGGGTGGAAATGGCCTCCATCCATCGAAACGGTTCGTCAAACATGGTTATTTCCTTTTAGTGGATTCCAGGAACAGCGCCGCTAACTCGTCTTCCGGCATGAACCGGTAACCCTTCTCGGTGATGCTGGCGATGATCGGATAAATTTTGTCTTCGGGACGGGCCTGCCCGGTGGCGCTGTCGAACTGTGCGGCGGTTTGCAGGAGGCGGATGGCCAGTTGCGCCGCCCCTTTCAGGTTGCGTTCGGCCAGCGTTTTGGAACCCCAAAGATTTTCGTATTCCAGAATACCGCGAATCACCGGCGAGCCGGACCCGGTGGCGGTGTGGGTCTGGATTTCGAACTGCGCTCCCAGAAGATCGTAAAAATAAATGTAGGGTTTGGCTTCTTTCGTGTCGTAGGTCACGAAGATGGGACTGACCGCGCCGACGCCTTGCAAGGCGAGACCGATGTTGTCCTTCAGCAGTTTGGACAGGGCGCGGATTTTGCCTTCGGTGCTTAAGGGTTGCAGTTGCGAGCGGCGGTAATATTCGAAGTTGTGCGAAAGGATGCGCGCCATCTCGAACGCCGTGGCGGGCACCCCGGCGATGGCCATCAGCGAATAGTCGTCGATGGGAATCACCTTATCGCACCGCTCGTACATGATGGCGCTGCCGGCGGTGGCGCGGCGGTCTCCGGCGACGATCACGCCGTCCTTGAAATGAAAGGCCAGCACGGTCGTGCCTTGGAGCACGCTGGCCTTGTCGATGGTGGTCAAACCCTGGATGGCTGAAGGCCAGGAATACCCCGACCGCTCCAGAAGATCGATGAAATCTCCCGGCCCGTTAAAATTATTGTCCGGCTTATCGCTCATTGACCCGTACGCTGTTTGTATTTTTCCGACTGCTTAGGGTCGACTTTTTTCATGCGCTTGAGGAGATCGTCACGTCCCGGCCGGTTCACGTCTGGCGTGGAAGGACCGCTGTCCTGCCGGTCCGGAGTGGACTCTTTCTTTTCCTCCCGTCGTAAAGGATCATTCATTTCCATGCAAACTGCTCCTTATTAGAATCCAGGATCTGACCGACATCTTCTTTGGTGATGATCGTGGATAGATCGATAACTTCACCATTATTGAATTCGATTCCCGTCCAATGGATGTTTTTAATAGCGTCGCTTTCCTGCTCGACGGCCAAACCACGAAACCGGGCGCGCGTGTCCTGCGGTGCACGATGGACGGCGACGTCCACTTCACCGGGCTCGATCAACCCGGCCACACGACCTTGTTCGCGGAGAGCGTAATACAAACCGCGTTCCGGGTTCAGGTTATGATACTCCAAATCGAGGCTTGGTAAAATCGGGTCGTCCCAGCTCACCCCCTCGGCCTCCATAAAATCGTTGAACAGGCTCTGCTTGATTGCCCAGTCGATGCGGTCGGCCAGCCGTTCCGGGTGATGCCGGTGGTCGTTCAAGGTCCGGCCCCACTCGCGGGTGACCCAGTCCCATTCTTCCGTTTCGCCGGCCAGCCCGGAATGCTTGAGCGCCTGCTCGAGATACCATTCCTGGATTTCCAGCGGGGTGACGGTCTTCCCCGATTTCAATTGCAACGGCGTCGCACCGGTGATATCCCGCGACACGCGCTGAACGTCGGCCACCGGTTCCGCCAGTTCAAACGGCGCGTCCAGTTTCTGCGCGCCGATCAGCGTCAACACCAAGCGGGTGGTGCCCACCTTCAATGCGGTGGCGTAGGGCGACATGTTGGCGTCGCCCAGAATCAGATGCAGACGCCGGTAATCCTGCGTCGCGTGCGGCTCGTCCCGGGTATTGATGATGGGCCGCTGGGTCATCGTCTCGATACTGAGCACGCTGTCGATGAAATCGGCGCGTTGCGCCAGCTGGAGACCGGTGAACCCGTCTTCGTTTTTTCGTTCCGCTCCGATCTTTCCGGCTCCCGCGTACAACTGCCGCGTCACCAGAAACGGTACCAGATGCCGGACCCAGACCTCGAACGGCAGTTTGCGCGGAATCAGGTAATTGTCATGCGTGCCGTAACTGTGCCCGCTGTAGTCGGTGTTGTTTTTAAATAACTGTAAAAAGTCGCCGCCCAGATCCTGGTTGCGGAGGCGGACGCATTCACCGACGATTTTTTCTCCAGCCAGATCGTGCGTGACCAGATCGAACACGGTCCGGCATTCGGGCGTGCTGTATTCCGGGTGCGTGTGGTCGTTGTAAAAACGCGCGCCGTTGGTCAGCACCCGGTCGCTTTTCATCTCCCAGTACGAATAGGGCCGTTTGCGGTCCTGTTCGCAAAACTCGTCTTCCTCTTCATCCTGCGCCAGGTGCGACACCCGAAACCCGCGCATGTCGAGGTGGGTGCTTTCGCGGTCATAGGCCCAGGCGCGAAACACGCTTTTCAGTTCGCAACGCGCCAGCAGTTGCATGGACTCTTCGACCGGGTCCGATTCCTCCTGATCTTCGCGGACGATGCCGTATTCCGTTTCGATGCCCAGCAAAGGGACGATATCGCTCATATGATCGACCTGCTGAGGGTATCGGAGGCGGCCTGATCGGAATCGTCGGGCAGCCGGACCCGGACCACCTTCTTGGGATCGAAGTCGAGCAGTTGGAGCCAGTCTTCCATATTAGAGTCGGTCGGCAGAATGCTGTTTTCGGTGAACTCGCTTTTCAGGGCATGCATCAGGTCATCTGCTTTGATCTGCAGTTCCTCTCCGGCGATGGCACGTTCGATGGCGCGCTCCTTGGCGCGCAGGACGATGCCCTCGAGAACGGCGCCGGAAATAAAATCCTTCCAATAGAGTTTTTGGAATTCGCCGTTGCGGAGGGTCAGCACCAGCGCCTCCTGATCTGGAGTTTTCTTGAACAAATGATCGAGGAACGGGTGGACCAAGTCTTCCAGCCGGTCGCCTTCGATCGGGAGTTCCGGCTTGAGATACACTTTCAAAATCGCTTGGCAATCCTTCCGGTTGGGCCGTCCCACTTTGATCTTGCGGTCGATGCGGCCCGGGCGCAGAATCGCGGGGTCGATCAGATCGGGCCGGTTGGTGGCCAGGATCACCACCATATCGCGGGCCGACTGGATGCCGTCCATCTCCGCGCAGAACATCGGGACCAGGGTATTGGAAATATTGTTGACGCGCAGGGCCTGCCGCGTGCCGAGTATCGATTCGGCTTCGTCGATGAAGATGAAGGGCAACTTGCCCTTTTCCTTATACTCGCGTGCCCGTTTGAAAATTTCGCGGACCTTGCGCTCCGACTCGCCGAGCCACATATTCAGAATTTCCGGACCCTTGACGTGAATGAAGCGGCCTTCCAGATCCTGGCTGGCTCCGTCCTTGGACTTGAGCTGGGACACCACATCGGACAGGATGGCCCTGCCGATCAGGGTTTTGCCGCAACCCGGCGGGCCGTAAAAGAGGAACCCCTTGGGCATGCGGTATTCCATTTTTTTGAGAATCTCTTCGTGCAGGATGGGGTACTCGATGACCTTGCGGACTTCTTCGATGACCTTCTCCTGGCCGCCGACCTGGTCCCAGGTGACCGGAACATAATCGTCCTCCACCAGCGTTTTGGACTGGCGTTTGGGGAGGCGTTTCATGATGACCTTCTGGGTGGGATCGAGAATCACTTCGTCCCCTTCCTTGAAGGGTTCCTGTTCCAAATCGGCGCAGGGGATCACCATGGCATCGGAATTGTTGGTGCCGCCGCCGACCATCCAGTGGCCGTCGTCCAAGCGGGATACGATGCGGGCAATCGGACCACGCTCCGGCCGCGGCAGTTTGGCGATGGCGACAAAGCCCTCGTTGACCGCAACCTGGTCACCGACGTTCAGGGAGTCGTTTTCGAGAATTTCGGGGGAGACCGCCGCCTGGTATTCCGTTCCGCCGACGTTCAGGCGGTAGAGATTGTCCTGGCCCTTACCGAGGATGGTCCCGATGCGATGCGCCGGCAGTTTGAGCTGGCGGATGGTCTCTTCCAACGTCTTGATTTTGAGATTATACTGTTGGGCGGACTGCTGGGCCTGGAGCAGGGCATCCCGGAGATCGAATATTTTCTCCTGGAGGTCCGGCCGGTCGGCGGTTTCTTCCAGCATTTGATCGATCAATTCTATAATATGGGTCGGGTCTCCCATCGGTCACCTTTAAGGGGAATTATTTACTAATTGTATGAATAATAATCGCAATTAATCAAGTCATTTCGCAGATTTGGAGGTCGGCCCGAATCCCTGCAAGACCCAAAAATTTAATGGTTTCAAGCAGTGTCCGAAAGCGCTCAGCCGGGTTGGTTCCCCTACGGATCGACTAACCCCTTGATTTCAAATAAAATTAGTGGAACGGGGATTATGTTTTTAATTACAATAACTTAAAAGGTTCTTAATTTTTCGGGAGGCCACGCGGAGAATCCCGATTCAGGAAACACAGAGGGATATCCACCGCCACACGCCATGTTCAAAATCAATAACAAACCGGTCATCGACAAATGCATCATCAGCTTCAGCCACAACCGGTATGAAAGCCGGAGCCTGGCGGACAAGTTCGCGCTGGAGAAGGCGCGGCGGGAAATCGCGCAGAAGAAAAAAGGCGTCAGCCACCTGATTCTGAGGGCCGAGGGGGAGGAGATCGATCGCCTCAAGTTCCTGTTCCCGGTCGGCGGCATTCCCATCATGTG
>SMVT01000041.1 GCA_004357365.1 Nitrospina sp. | reverse complement strand
TCCGGAACCCGGATTTTTGAATGAGGGCCGGTAAAACCCGGGCTTCGAATAGCCATCACTCCGGGTGCCGGAGCGGAAACCTCCCGAACCGTGCGCCCAAGCCTCCGTCACCCACACGGCCAACAACAGCACACCTGCTAAAACGGTTATGAGCTTTTGCATTAATCCCCCAGTCATTTTCTATAAATATGTCCCCGTGCGGCAAGTATACCAAGAGGAGAACCAACATTCCATTCCGTAAGAAAGCGGCCGCCATCCCCTTTAATCAACGGCTTCTCCAGACCTATTTTTTAACCTCTTCGACAGTTTGCTTGTCGGTGGCTACCCCAGGTTTCCTGTCGACCTCCACTACAGGAACGAGCTTACCGGATTCCTTCAACGCGGCCAGGTGGTCTTGCGCTTCCTTGTGCTCTGGATCCGAAGCAACCGTCTGGGCATAGTGAGAAGCGGCCAATTCATATTGTTTCAGGTTCTCATAGGCCCGGCCTAATCCGAACAGGGCCTCGGTATATTTCGGATCAATCTTCACAGCCGACTTGAAAGCCTTTTCGGCCTTTTCATATTTCAAATCCTTGAAATAAAACCATCCTAAATTGCTGGCATACTCCGGAACTTTGGAGGGCTCATTAACTATGGGTTTATCCGGATCGTCGGGGTCCTCCGCAGCTTCAGGGGTATCCGGAAGCTTGAAGGCCAGCTCGATGGCTTTTTTAAATTGCTTCTCCGCTTGTTCATACTTTCCCCATCTCAGGTAAAATCTCCCCAGTTGAGCCACCTGACTTGGGTCATCCGGATTTTCCGCGATGGCTTGATGTTGTTTCAATATCCCTTCTGCCATTGCCACCTTTTCGGAACGCATATCTTCGAGTTCCCGCTTATATTTCGGATTCTTGTAATCCAAAGCCATCGCTTTTTGTAACTGCTCCTCTGCTTGTTCATATTCACTTTTGTATCTGTAATAAAGGGCTAATCCGAAATGCGCACCGGGATCAGAATCGCTTTTTGAAACCGCTTGTTGATAATAACGCCCGCCCTCTTTTCTTTGCTTCAGTCCATAAAAATAGGTGTCTCCCAACTTGAGATGTATCCAAGGAGTTTGTGGGCTCATTGCCAATGCTTTTTCCAGGGAGTCCGCGGCATCCTCATACAGGTCCATTCCATAAAACATTTGACCCAGCATTCCATAAATATCTGCATTTCCCGGATCTGCATCCAGGGCTTTTTTAAAGGGCGCCTGGGCTTTAGAGTATTCCCTCTTCAAGAAAAAAATGCGGCCTAACTCATAGTGGCCTTTATAAAAACCGGGATCTATTTGAGCGGCTTGCTTAAAATAAGACCGGGCCATGGTCTGACTCTTGCCCTCGTAGGTATAGCCTAAATAGATAAACATATAAGCCCTCACCCTTTGGCTGTCCGACTTCGCCATGATCCCCTGATTGGCATATTGAATCACTTGATTCATATCCCCCTTAATCCGATAGTGAGCCGCTAAAATTAAATAATCCTCCATCACCCGTTCGGACGGGGAAAGTTGTTCTGCTCTTTGAACAAGCCTTAACGCCGCATCCAGATTGCCTGAATCGCTTTCCCCCTTTTCCGCGTATTTAAGAACCACCACCCGATCCGCCGTGGAATAGGAAGAGTTGGGGATTGAATTGACTGGACCGGGGGCGGAAGACGGGTTTGACTCTTCGGGTGAAAGAGAAGCCGCCTTGTCCGGGGTGCTTCCTTGCACTCCTTCTTCGGAACTATAAAGCTTATCCGATTCCGGCGCACGGCTTGAGCACCCGGCAGTACTCCCCATTAAAACCAAAAGAATCAAAACTCCAATTTTCCAATAGGCAAAACATGATCTTGGGTGAACATTTTTTTCAGAAAACATAGGGGGCTCCTAAGCAACACTTCAAAAGCTCATTTATTCACATTTATTGTATGTGTAATAATATGTTAGCACATATTTTAAGCTGTTTTTACCTCAATGATTTCAAATAGATCCATAACTTCTGCCGGGTGATCGGCATTGGGGAAAACCAATGAGTTAGGGCCGGTTAGGAGGAGGGTTCAGGCCAGGGTCCACTCGAACATCCCCAACCGGTCGCTGTGCAGAGTGACGCGGTCGCCGGACTTTAACGGCCCGACGCCGGCGGGCGTGCCGGTGTAGATCAAATCCCCTTCCTTGAGTTCCCAGATTCCGCTCAGGTAATTAATCAAGTCAGGAATGGAAAACATCATCTCGCCGGTGTTGCCCGTTTGGCGCACGGTGCCGTTGACCCGGCATTCGAACGAAATGTTGTTGAGAGGCAAACTCTCCTCAAAGGCAGTTAACGTTCCCAGAGGCGCGCTGTGGTCGAAGGCTTTGGAGATTTCCCACGGCCAGCCCTTTTTCTTGAGGTCCGACTGCACGTCGCGCAGGGTTAAATCCAACCCCAGTGTCAGTCCGGCAATATGCGCTGGCGCGGCGGACTCAGAAATATTTTTTCCGCTTTGCCCGATCAGCACCACCACCTCCGCCTCGTGGTGCAGGTGACTGCCGTGCGCCGGGATGGGGATCGTCTCACCGGGAGGCACCAGGCTGGTGGCGGGTTTCATGAACACCATCGGTCGGCCGGGCGCAGGGCCGCCCAGCTCTTTGACATGCTCCGCATAATTCTTGCCGATGCAGAAAATGCGTTGCGCGGTGATGATTCGGGAACCGAGATCGAGTCGCATGCATAGATCCTGGGTAAACCGGTGAAAGATCAACCCTCGTCAGGAAAAGGGAATTATAGAGGAAGGGAGGGGGAACTCCAAACGCGCCGCGGGACTCCGGATGGGGACCTGTCCCCAGCCTTAAACGGAGTAAAAAGCACCCCAAGACCCTTCCATGGCTTTCCGCCGTCCACTCTGAATGAATAAACATTTAAAAATCAATAGCTTAAAAACATAGGAGGCGGAATATTTATAGCCTGTCAATTTTCCCCTTTTTTTGGTCTGGCCGGGGTTGGGAAGCCTACCTGAGTTATGGTAGGATGTGCTTTCAATTTTTACTTGGGGGAGAATGGGTCATGGCAGAGGGAAAAGTGAAGTGGTTCAACAACAGCAAAGGCTATGGTTTTATCGAATCCGATGAAGGCAAGGACGTGTTCGTTCATTTCTCGCAGATTCAGCAGGAAGGCTTCAAGACGCTGAAACAGGGCCAGACGGTTGAATACGAAATGAACCTCGGTGACAAGGGTCCCCAGGCCTACAACGTGTTGCCCAAATAGTTGAATTCTTTCCCCACTCCGGTTGGAGTGTTTATCCGCAAGGGTGTTTGATCCAACACTGAGTCAAAGCCTTAATCGTGGCGAGGCCATCAGCCTGCCGGATTAACACAGGCAACGTTTATTCTGAAGCAGGCGGTTTTCCCAACGGGAGCCGCCATTTTTTTTTGCCCGGGCGCGGCACCCAGGAATCGCGTTATTTCCCGACCCCTGTGGCTTGCGGCCGGGGCGGGCGCGGTTGCGGGTTGCGGGGTTGCCGTCCCGGTTGCGGCCGGGTGGGAACGGTGAGCGTCTCCATGGCCGGTTGCGCGGTGACCGCCAGAATCACCACCACTATGGCGCCCAGCGGAAAAGAAACCACGATGCTCCAGGGGTCCTGCCCGGCGGCATTGATCCATACCGGGGGAGCCTTGAGGGCCAGCAGATTGAACGCCCAGGGTCCGTCGTCCACCCATTGCGCCGACGCTTCCATGAGACCGGTAAAGATCACCGGCAACCACAGCAATTTCATTTTAAGCGGCTTGATGGACCAGAGCACCAGGGCCGCGATCATGAGCAGGACATCGAGCACCGCCACCGCCATGAACACGTTTTTGGGTTGCACCCAGCTGATCAGGCTGAAGGGAAACTGCTTCATCAGACCCAGGGGTGCTTCATTGAAGTAGAACCCGTCGATCACAAATTGTTCGCCCTTCTGCTGAATGTTGACGTCCATGATCACAGCCGTGCGGTAAAACTCAACATAAAACTGCAACTCTTCATACCGGCTAGCGTTTCCAAAATCGTAGCCGACCTGCAGACAATTCATGCAGGTGATTTCCTTGATACTGCCCTCGGGGAAAACCTTCACCGCGTTTTCCAGGTCGGCCTGGTGTTCCTCGGCCAGGAGCCGGGGATGCAGGAACCGCTTGACGGCCGCCAGGTCCCGCTTTTGCAGGGTGTCGATTAATTCCAGGGCGACCTTCTCGCCGTCGGTAAAAATCCACCCCGCCTCAGTTTTATTTACAACAATTATAAATGTAAATAATAAAAGCACGGCCAAAGCAGTGGCCCCTCTTGCAAACCGCCACTGGTATCGGCTGGTCATTGCGCTCGAACCCATAAGTCCTCCTTGTCCTTGGCTGATTTCCTATAGCTATCAGGATAAAGCCGAACCTGGGGGTTGACAAGCGGTTCCCCGCCCCGCGCCGGACCCGGCAAGCCGAATCCTTGAAAAACCGACAGCTACAGGCGGATGATTTTGGGGGTATGGCGTCGTTAAAATGAAAAGTGCATATTGAAGATGGGCAATTCTCTGAAGGGACATGGATTGTTCCCGGCGTAGTGAATCGAAACAAAAGATAATTTCATACCCACCGCTTGCGAGGAGGATAAAAGGTTCATGGAGGTGGTGCGAGGGGCGGGAATCGAACCCGCACGAGGTTTCCCTCACAGGATTTTAAGTATTGCTTATATCATTCCCATCCTTTTCCGGAAAGTTCTTAAAGGTTATATTTAATTAGGGTTTAAGCGACGCGGATCCGTGAAGAGATTCCAGAACATTCGGTCTAAATCCCACCTTTTCTTGGCATGATTACACAGGGATTACACACAAGATTTTCAAGCTTAGAGGGAGGGGGGGGACCCCCACCGGCTTGGTGGAGATAGCGTTGTAGGTGCTCATCAAAACAGCCACCAAAAATTAGGTTCCGACATTTTGCTATGCAATTTGCCAAGCATTGGAAATTACTGCTCAGCATGAGTTTAGCGGGGCTTTCGGAAGGTTGCCTTTGGAGTGG